>CALZPS010000001.1 GCA_945827765.1 uncultured Lachnospiraceae bacterium
AGATCTAGTACGGTCTCGTGGGCTCGGAGATGTGTATAAGAGACAGAGCCTGGGGAAAATCGCATGGATGCTGACAGTGGATGAGCATCGGATGCGGGAACTTGCCGGACAGACTGAAAAAGCGCACTCTCATGGAAAGAGACAAAATATATTGGCAGAAAATATTTTGCCGACGGAGGGAGAATGGTATGCTTACCAGAGGGAGGTATATCAATGTCTTTATTGTATGGCGAGACATAAAATATCCGGTGCAGAAAAGAGGGAATCGCTGGCGGGAAGAAGTTTCTTTGACCGATGTGTCGAACGGATACATAAAGAGTATGCCGGCGAACTCAATGCGGCAATTTTGAGCAAAGAGGCAGGTGTCAGCGAACCTACTGTTTACCGGCTGTTCCAGAAAAATCTGGGCATCAGCCTGAACAGTTATATTCAGATGGTGAGGGTGCGGGCAGTAATGGAGCGGTTAGGGCAGACGGATGAGGATATCACGGAGATTGCATTTTCCTGTGGATTTACAAGCCTGAGTAATTTTTACCGGGTGTTCCATGAACTGCAGGGGCAGACACCGAAAGAATACCGCAGACAGAAGAAAAAGGAGAATTGGATTTCCGGGAGAGTGCAGGAAAATTTTATGAATCTGAACAACTTTCAGAATTTTTATGAATTGCCTTATGAGCGTGAGGAATTGTTGAAATTTGGGACGGTTACGACATTCACTGGAGAAACAGAAAGAGATTGACGCCGGACAAATGGGCCCGGCGTCAATTTTTTCGCAGCTTGCACTCTCAGAATCGACTACACCATTCGCACTCCAAGCATTTTTCTGCGAAAAATGGCTGTTTGCTCATGCTTAACGGGATTCATGAGCATCATGATTCTTTTGTGTCATCATCTTTCTTATTCGTTCCGATTTTGCCCATAATCATAACACAGATCATGATAATCAGAATTGTGACAAAAATACCTGCCATCCCTTTGCCCATGATTTCGAGAGCCTGTATGATAGTTGACATATTCATATGAATCAAACCTCCTTCGATTGATACAAAACGTGTTCCGTTTTATTATATCCATTTGTCACCTGGCTTTACAGCATACTTGTGACCAGATTGATTACCATACCTCCGGCGATGACCGAAGCAATCTGCCCTGATACGTTAGCACCGGCAGCATGCATAATAATAATGTTGGCAGGGTCTTCCTCCAGTGCCATCTTCTGTACGACACGTGATGACATCGGGAATGCAGAGATACCGGCTCCGCCAATCATCGGATTGATCTTCTTTTTCAGGAAAAGATTCAAGAATTTTGCCAGCATCACGCCGCCAATCGTATCCATGACAAATGCAAAGAGTCCGATGACCATGATAAACAGGGTATCTAATCTTACAAAATTTTCAGCCTGCATACTGAAGGAAATCGTAATGCCAAGCAGCAAAGTAATCAGGTTTGCCAGAGTGGTCTGGGCCGTATCGGACATGGTTCCCAGCACAGAGCATTCACGAATCAGGTTTCCGAACATGAGAAATCCAACCAATGCAACAGACTGCGGAGCAATCAGTCCGACAATCACGGTAACGATAATCGGGAAGGCAATGCGCATGGATTTGCTGACATTCTTCGGATTATATTCCATGCGGATGCGGCGCTCTTTTTTGGTGGTAACCATGCGGATGGCAAACGGCTGAATGATAGGAACCAGTGCCATGTAAGAATAAGCAGCCACCGCGATGGGACCAATATAATTGGAATTCAAAATCTGTGATACGAGGATAGAGGTAGGACCGTCAGCCGCACCAATGATACCGATGGATGCACAGTCCTGCAAAGGAAAACCAAAAACGGCGGCCAGCAGGATGGCAGCAAAGATACCAAACTGAGCTCCGGCACCGAATAAGAACATCACCGGGTTAGAAAGCAGCGGACCAAAATCAATCATCGCTCCGATACCGATAAAGAGCAGGATGGGCATGGCTTCGGATGCGTCAATACCGACTTCAAAAAGCCATGTGATAATTCCGTGGGATTCGATCCCGCCCTGCAGCACCTGATCGAGAACTCCGGAAAAAGGGAGATTCACGAGGATCGCGCCAAATCCCATAGGCAGCAACAATGCAGGCTCATATTCCTTTTTGATAGCGAGCCAGATGAGGGCAATACCCACCGCATACATGACCAACTGTTTCCATGTGAGAGCCATGATGCCTTCCAATAAAAATTCCATAATAACTTCCTCCAAGTTGTTTTTTTGGTGAGCAGCATACCGGGGGATTTTCCATAGTACAAAAAAGACTTTTATTGCATCGAAAGAGATTCGATACAATAAAAGTCTTGCTGTTTCAATCTCCGGCGGACTACAGCAGTATCTGCTGCAATCGAGAATGTCGCATGGAAATCCATCGGCTGGAACTTGAGTAAGTTCTTCCGCTGGCAGCTACTCCCTTTTATCCTTTCTCATTATAAACAGAAAAGAAATAGGTGTCAATGACTTTTTTCGACAAATGAGTCTGAATTAATTCAACGCAGTAGATGTGTACTGGATGGAATCAACGACTCCGCCTTTGATGAGGATACCCAGGTGCATACCGCCTTTTTCATAGGTCAGCATACCGTTGTTGTTGGAATAGTCGGTACCGTAAGCAGCCTCAACGTCTTCCTGTGTGCTGCCGATGGTGATACCTTCCGGTGTTTCTACTTCATCAGATATGATGAGAATGGTGGAAATAGCTTTATCGCAATCTTTGGACGGGGAAGTGTAAATATCAACTCCGCTGTAACGATATACAAAGTCGGTTCCCTGTCCTGCACAGCTCGGGTCTTCAAAAACGGAGGAAGGCTCGCCGAGCTTGTCAAGAATTGTCTCAATATCGGTGTCCACACTGACGGAAACACCTTTGTACTCAAATGTATAGCCGGAGGAAGTATTTCCTGTCGGGGTGTTGTTGCTGCCATCGTTTCCGCCTTCACTGTTTCCGCCTCCGCAGGCAGCAAGAGATACTACACAAAGCATTGTTAATAAAAGTCCAATCAATTTCTTTTTCATGTTCATTCATCCTTTCTTTTGGGAGTCATTTTTGACTCTGTTTTTTGATAGTTATATGAGTTGCCCGACAAATGAGCCTGACTCATTATTACTTGCACCGTTTAATCGGAAAGTTCTTTATATTTTTCGCTTTTCTTTGCCTCATATGCATCGGCTTTCGTTTTCCATGCCCGCGACAGAGCACTGTCACTACTAAGGTCTGAAATTCCGATGTTATCCTGCAGCCATTCGCCGAGGTAATCACTGTAGATTTCCGCACCTTCGACATTTAAGTGCAGACCGCCATCAAATGTATCGGTCGAGAAATCCAGACCGATTTCTTCTTTGTTGACACAGTTCAGGTATACAACGTTATGCTCCGCCGCATAATCCTTCATCTGCTCATCCCATTCTTCATACCAGTAAGGATAGAGGCTGGGACCTTTCATCAATACCAGTTCAACACCATGCTCTTTGCAAAGAGCCGTGATTTTGTCCAGATATTCGTAATCAATATCGCCGAAGGTATAGTCCGCCAGAGGAATTCCGTCGGGGATATTCTCGGCGGGTTTGACTCCGACCTGCATCATATAACCGTTCAAAGAAACCGGCTCTTCATGAAACATCAGCCGGAAATCGTCGGCACTTAAGTCATTCCAACGGCTGTGATAACGCAGCAGCGGAAAAACGTATTCCATAAAGCTTTCTTCCTCTGTCATGGAGGCATAAATCGCTTTCACTTTGGATGTGGACCAGCGCAGTCCCTCTAGAGTCATACGATTGTAGGTTTCTTTTTGTGGCTCGCTGTATTGCATTGAGGATATATTTACAATCACGACCTCGGGAGTCTCATGGCGCAGCGTGTCCTCCAATATATAGTAGGACTGCCAGATTAACTGCTGGGCGCTGCCGCGGATGTATGTGTTGATGCCATAGTTCTGCCAAAGAACCAGCGGGGAAATATTCTCATACATCTCACTGTCCCCGATGATAATCAGGTTATGTTTCGGTTCATCATCGTAATACTCGGCAATCATCGCTCCGTCCTGTGTGCCGACAGAATACTTCGGCATCATCAGCCGCTGAAGGAAAAACAGCAGCAGACAGATGATAACGACAGAAACGGTGATGCGTACAAATCTTTTTCGTTTCCTGTTTTTCAAGGTCAGAGTTCCTTTCTGTAGAAATAAAAGTTATGTGCCAACAGTTCAGCCATACAGCTCGATTCGGCGGCGATGCCGCCTTGTCGCCGCTACGCGGCTGGAATCTCGCTTATGGCAGAGCGCCATATGGAAATCCATCAGCTGCCACCCTGTGAGCAAGCTCCCAGGTGGTCAGCAGCCGGATTTGCCGCATGGCTGAACTGTTGCTTAAAACTGATTATAAATAAAACTGGTGGCATCGTAGCCGATACCGTACGCGCCAAACAGCAGAACGGCCATAAAGAGGGCAGTCCAGAGTACAAATCGTACAATATAAGGTTTGGCATGAATCTTTTCTCTTACGGAGCCGCTGCGCTGGGACATACTTACAAGGAACATCAAAAGGATGCCCGCCGCGATGATGATATAGTCGGCAGCAGTAAGCCCGATCTGCATCAGGGAGCCGTTCCAGAGAATATTCCAGTTGCCGGCTGTGAAGACAGTCAGCAGCATTTTCCAAGTGGTTGTGACACTGTCGAAACAATCATACATACGCAGAAAGCCCATCAATAAAAAGGTTCTGCCGACCTGGAAAATCTTGAAATACAATTTTCCGTCCACGTCAAAACGCTGATGGAAACGGCGGTATAATGGTTCCAACTCCTGCGAAATCATAATTACCAGATAGTTGGAAAGCCCCCAGAACACGAAGTTCCAGCTTGCGCCGTGCCATACTCCGGTAGCCAGCCAGACAGCGAAGGAGGAAAGGTATACCGTAAGTCGTTTGCCAAGAACGGGACCTAAATGCGTCCGGCTCCACTTGGAAAGGTTCAGCATCGGTTTGCAGACAGAGATCGGATAGAAAATGTAATCCGTAAACCAGCTTCCCATCGTAATATGCCATCTGTTCCAGTATTCTTTGATGGATGTCGAGAAAAATGGCCGCACAAAGTTTTCCGGCAGGTCAACGCCAAAAATCTGACCCGCACCGATTGCCATATCCAGACCTCCGGAGAAGTCAGCATAAAGCTGAATGGCATAGAAGAATACTTCGATCAGCACATATGCGCCGGTATAGGCGGCGGTATCTCCTGTCATGGTGGTAAGGCCGACCACAATACGGTCCGCGATCACCATCTTCTTCATATACCCCCAGAGCATTCTCTGCAGACCGAAAGAAACCTGTTTCCAGTTCAGACGGTGCGGTGTGAACAGACCGGATTCAATCTGGCTGTAACGGCTGATAGGACCCTGTATCAACTGCGGAAAGAACGATACAAACAAAGCAAAGCGAAAGCCGTTTTTCTCGGCAGGAATCGTACCACGGTATACGTCAATCAGATAACTCAGCGCCCGGAAGGTATAAAAGGAGATACCCAGAGGCAGTACCAGACTGACATATCCCAGCGGCTGTCCTCCGGCCAGACCAATCATGGCATTGATGTTGGAGATTGCAAAGTTTGTGTACTTTACAACAGCCAGAATGCCGAGGTTCAACAATAGAGCGGCAAGCATCAGATGCCGCTGCTTTTTCTTTGTAGCTGTCTTATACAGCTTTTTTTCTTCTCTGCTTAAACTCTTGTTTTCCTGCAGATAGTCTGCCTGAGCTGCCTTAAGTTTATCAATCTGTAAGGCTGTCAGCCATGTTGTAAAAGTGGTTGCTGCAATATAAATCAGATATTTCGGTCCGGCGAAACAATAGAACACATAACTCGCCACGAGCAGCACCATCCACTGAAAACGTTTTGGAATTAAATAATATACAACAAAAACAATCGCTAAAAACAAGAAAAAGCTATAGGAAACAAATTGCATTATGCATTAACCCTCATCTTCCAAATAGGTAATCAGTTCATACAGTGCCTGTGCGGAATTAAAATTCTCCGGAACGATATATTCGGCAGAAATTGTCACGTCGAACATATCAGCCACTTCTGAAATGATAGTAATGATATCGAAGGAATCTAAGATTCCGTCATCAATCAAAGTGTCGCAGGTTTCAAAATCTACATCCGGGTGTAACTCTTCCAGAAATTCCATTAATTCATCCATTGTTTTTTCATCCTTTCTTTCATTAAACAATATGAGTTGCTCAACCAATGAGCCGGGCATCTATTCAATGCCAAAGTATATAGCAACATCAGGTGATGTTGGGGTCAAAAGCCCCCAACTATGATACCTACGGATTGTTTCGTGCTTTGCACTCCCACAATCCTACCCGACATTCGCATATCGTGGGATGATTATCCCACTTTTATGCTCATATCGGGGCGGTTCCCAAGGTCTTTCACCCACCTATGAGCAAGCTCATGCGGGCTTAGACCTTTTGACCCTGGTATCATCAGGTGAAAGACAAGTTGTTTCAGTTAATCTTAGGATATTGTGACTTGTCATAATTGTGTGTCAGCCCATATGCATTTGAGTATTCCATTAGCTGAGCGTCTGTCCACATGAAGAATCGTTCATTATGGGGGGCTCTCGGAGTCGTGTCAAAATGATACCAGCCGTCACCGACATCCACCAGATTCCATGCGTGTGTGGTATCGGACGGAATCTTGGAAATCGTCATATTCTTAATGCCTGCCGCCGTAAGGAGCGCTCTGGATGCATTGACAAATGCCCCGCAGTCTCCCCTGCCAAGCACCAGACCTTCGTATGCCGCGTCTGTCCATGCCTCGCTGGAAGAATTCGAGTAAGTGATATGACCACGTACCCAGTCGTAAATTGCAGAGGCTTTGTCGTAGTCGCTCATAGAATCGTTAATAATCTCACTCAGAACATTGTTGGCAAGTTCCAGAACTTCCTCCTCGGTATGGGTGGACGTGATCACTGTTACTTTTACCGTCACTGATGTGGAGTTCCCGGAGTCGTCCGTGGCAGAATAAATGACATCATAGCTGCCTTCGGTGTTCAAATCCACGGCGCTGGTATCAATTTCCAATTCTACATCAGGATCAAGGTCGTCTGTGACGGTAACCCCTGTTTTGTAGGAAATACCGCTGCCGATACTGTGCGTGAGATCCCTCACACCGGTGATAACCGGAGCCTGCGTATCTTTGACGACATTCATCGTTGCGGTGAGCGTGGTTTTATTCTTGGAGGTATCCTGCAAGATGAGCTCCACATTCTGGGAACCTTCCTGCGAAAAGTCAGGAGTCTTGGCAAATGTGACGGTTACGGGTGTCACATCCACGATGTCCGTGACAAAATCTTCTGCACTGTATTCTTTTCCGAGGACAACCTGCAGATTATTTGCAGTTCCCTGCGGAGCGGTGGTATCTACGACACGAAGCTTGCATTTGTGCGTGAAGATACCGTTCTTGATTCTAAGTGTATAATTTCCCGGAACACTGGTATCTACGGTGTCACTTTTTTTCGTGAAATATGCATCAGGGTTTTCCTTTTTCAGAAAATCCGAGATGTCAAAAGAAGTTCCGGCTTCTATCGTATAGGAACCCTTGCAAAGGAAACCTTTGTATATATTGACGGCCAGTAAAATAAGGATGACCGCAGCAATTAGAACAAATACGATGCGTACCGGGCCGCTCCGCAAAAGCCGTGCCATTTTTCGTCTGGGACGTTTTCGCCTGCGGGCTGTGCTGCGGCTTGGATTACCGCCTGCCACACTGCGGTTCGGATTCCTGCCGGAAGATGCCCCGCTGCGTCCTGAAGTCCTGCGGGATGCAGTGCTGCG
The DNA here is from genome assembly GCA_945827765.1 of uncultured Lachnospiraceae bacterium. Classification (GTDB taxonomy): domain Bacteria; phylum Bacillota; class Clostridia; order Lachnospirales; family Lachnospiraceae; genus Schaedlerella. The sequence goes on from CALZPS010000001.1 coordinate 7,859, forward strand.
GGATGCAGTGCTGCGGTTCGCAGGACGGGAGCTGTTCGCTCTGTTTTGCGGATTACTCCTGCGTTGTTCATTGTTTGTCATACTCACACCTCGTTTTAATTTCTTTTGTCATTGGTTTAATAACTGTGTTCTGTCCACTTTACCGTTGGCGTTTAAAGGAAGGGACTCCATCGCTGTCAGCTTGTTCGGAATCATATAAGGTAAAAGCCGTTCCCTGAGCTGACGACTGAGTTCTGCTTTGTCTATACTGCCTTCAAAAAATAATATGATTTTGGAATCGCGATAAAGACAGCAGCACTTTTCCACACCGGGAATGCCAAGTGTGACGGATTCAATCTCCCCAAGTTCAATCCGGTGTCCCATATGTTTAATCTGATAATCCCGGCGGGATACAAAAATGAGTTCGTGAGCGGCTCCGTATTTTGCCAAATCACCGCTGCGGTAATAGGTTCCCTCCGGCAAATCTGCCAAGGGACGTCTGGTAAATACGGCGGCAGTTCTTTCTTCGTCTTTCAGATAACCGGCTGCCAGAGCATCACTTAAGATGTACAGTTCACCAACCTTGTCCGGTTCTGTCACTAACTGTCCGTCATCAATCAGATATACCTGACTGTTGGAAAGCGGATAGCCCATCGGAACATTTTGCTCACCGGTAAGTTCCTTGATACGGTAAAAGGTACAAATACCCGACATCTCCGAGGAACCGTAAAGATTGATAAATTCTGTCTGCGGCAGGGCGTCCATCCAGATTTTAAGCTGTTTGGGCGGAAAGACCTCGCCGACAAATAATACCTTTTGCAGTGTGCTCAAGTCTACTTTTGAGAGCACTTTCAGTCTGGAAAGAATCGAAAGTGCAGACGGAACCCACTGAATCGTGTTAATCTGGTTGTCCCGTATATATTCGCCGAGAGCCAACGGTGTCAAAAACAATCTGGAATCAAGAATATGCATAGGACAGCGCACCTTGAGCGCCGTGAAGATATCTTTGGCTGATGCATCAAAATAAAACGGGGTCTGGTTGCCTAGGCGGGTGCTGCGGTCAAAACCAAACTCGCGGATATAGGCATCAGTGAAACTTACCATGCCCTGATGTGTTTTTACGATCCCTTTGGGGTCTCCGGTGGAGCCTGATGTAAAGATAATATACATCGGCAATGTGTCGGGAAGGTTGGAATAAATCTCCCGGAGCCTGCAAAAAACAGATTCGAGTTCCCCGGCCGGAACCTGCTGTAATGTGTCGATGCCGCCGCGGCACACCAGTTCTATGCCGGCGATGGATTTGATTTTTTCAAATTTGTCCTCTTTGATGTCAGGATTGATAGGAACGTAATAATTTCCGCTGGCCAGGACGCCGAGATACCATGCAAGCGTATCCACGGAATGCTCTGCGATGACCGCGACCGGCTGCCCGCGGTATCCTTTCTCCACGAGACTTAAAGCCGCCGCAGCGACTTCCTGCTGAAATTCCCCCCAGCTAATCTGTCTGTCTTTATCAATAAATAAAATCGTATTAAAATCGTGTTCTATATCAACCCCGAAACCGAGGTAGTCTATCACGTGCTGAATCATACTGTTTTGTACCTCACAATTATTCACGAGTAGTTTGTTCATTATTATAGTACGGCAGGTTGGAAAAATCAATATAGCGGGGTTAAAAAACAGAAAAAAGTGTTGCCGGAAGTGTCATCTTTTCTTCATTATTAAAATAGTCTTGCATGTTTGATTTCTATCCTTTACTATTTTCATAGAAAATCGCGAAGTTAAAAAAGGAAAGCAAAATCATGGGTGAAAAGACTGTAGAGAAACAGGCTGAAAATAAAGAGGCAGAGAATCGGAACGTCACGAATAAGGTTACTGCGGCAGGCAAAACAGCAAAACCGCAGGACGGAGGCTGTCATCTCTGTCCGAGGGAATGTGGGGCAGACAGGCAGGGAGGACAAAAAGGCATATGCATGGTGGCGGGAGAGGACATTCTGGCATCTCGGGCGGCCATACATTTGTGGGAAGAACCGTGCATTTCCGGGACGGAAGAACTGCGTATGGATGCAGCGGCTCACGTTGCCGGTTCAGGAACGGTGTTCTTCTGCGGATGTCCTCTGCACTGTGTGTATTGTCAGAATCATGAGATTGCCGATGCAAAAAAAGGAAAACCCATTACGGTTGAGCGGCTTTCGGAGATTTTTCTGGAGCTGCAGGCGAAAGGAGCGGCAAACATCAATCTGGTGACACCGACACATTATACCCCGCAGATTATACGAGCTGTCAAAATCGCACGGGAGCAGGGAATGCATCTGCCTGTCGTCTACAATTGCAGCGGGTATGAGAAAGTGGCGACATTAAAACAACTGGAAGGGATTGTGGACATTTATCTGACGGATTTTAAGTACATGGACAGCGTCATGGCCAAACGGTACTCTCATGCCGCAGATTACCCGGAAGTGGTAAAACGGGCACTGACAGAAATGGTGCGGCAGCAGCCGGAGCCGGAGTTTGACAGCCGTGGAATGATGCGAAAGGGCGTTATCGTGCGGCATCTGCTGCTGCCGGATGCGCTGGAAAATGCGAAAGCAGTTGTACGTTATGTGTATGAAAAATACAAAGATCAGGTGTTTTTAAGCTTGATGAACCAATACACGCCGTTAAAGTATGTGGAGGCGTTCCCGGAAATCAATCGCGCAGTGACGGAGGAAGAGTACGAGTGCCTTGTCGATTATGCCATTGAGCTTGGTGTGGAGAATGGATTTGTGCAGGAGGGCGAGACAGCGGAAGAAAGTTTTATTCCGGCGTTTGATTATGAAGGATTGTGATATGGGATTGTATTTTTTAGTAGTTCGGTGTTATAATCAATAGCACGGAGAAAACATGAAAAGGAGTATTTTGACATGAAATTGATGACGATTCGGGAAATCTTTAAAAACAGAGAAAAGTATCTGGGGCAGCAGATTACCGTCGGAGGGTGGATTCGCAGTATCCGCGACTCGAAGACATTTGGGTTTATCGTGGTGAATGACGGCTCATATTTTGAACCTCTGCAGGTGGTATATTCAGACAAGATGGATAATTTTTCGGAGATTTCAAAACAGAACGTGGGGGCGGCAATCATCGTGACCGGTACGCTTGTGGCGACACCGCAGGCGAAACAGCCGTTTGAGATTCAGGCAGAAACCGTGGAAATCGAAGGCACCTCTGCACCGGATTATCCGCTGCAGAAGAAACGCCACAGTTTTGAGTATCTTCGCACGATTTCGCATCTGCGTCCGCGAACCAATACATTTCAGGCGGTATTCCGCGTGCGTTCGCTGGCAGCATATGCGATCCACAAATTCTTTCAGGAGAGAGGATTCGTCTATGTGCACACCCCTTTGATTACCGGAAGTGACTGTGAGGGTGCGGGCGAGATGTTCAGAGTGACAACGCTTGACATGGACAACCTGCCGAAAAATGAGGACGGCAATGTAGATTACACCCAGGATTTCTTTGGCAAGGAGACCAGCCTGACGGTCAGCGGACAGCTCAACGGCGAGACTTATGCGCAGGCGTTTCGCAACATTTACACATTCGGACCGACCTTCCGTGCGGAGAACTCCAACACCACCAGACATGCTGCGGAATTCTGGATGATTGAACCGGAGATTGCATTCGCAGATTTGCAGGATGACATGGAACTGGCAGAGTCTATGCTGAAGTATATTATCAATTATGTGATGGAACAGGCACCGGAGGAGATGAATTTCTTCAATTCCTTTGTGGACAAGGGGCTGATTGAACGTTTGAAAAATGTAGTGGAATCCGATTTCGCGCGGGTGACTTATACAGAGGCGATAGCACTTCTGGAGAAGAATAATGATAAATTTGAATATAAAGTGTCATGGGGAGCTGATTTACAGACGGAGCATGAGCGATATCTGACCGAACAGGTATTTAAACGTCCGGTCTTTGTGACGGATTACCCGAAGGAAATCAAGGCATTTTACATGAAACAAAATGAGGATGGCAAGACGGTAGCTGCAGTGGATTGTCTTGTGCCGGGCATTGGAGAAATTATCGGCGGCAGCCAGAGAGAGGATGACTATGACAAGCTGCTTGCGAGAATGAACGAGCTCGGACTGAAAGAGGAAGACTATCGTTTCTATCTGGATTTGAGAAAATACGGTTCTACCCGCCACGCGGGCTTTGGACTGGGCTTTGAGCGCTGCGTGATGTATCTGACCGGAATGGGCAACATCCGTGACGTGATACCGTTCCCGAGAACCGTGAATAACTGTGAACTATAAGAAAACGGGGTTTATTGTATGAAATTTATCCATATTGCGGATATCCATCTGGGGGCACGGCCGGATGCAGGCGAAGCATATAGCGGGGAGCGCCCACGTGAGCTCTGGGACACATTTTCGCAGGTGATAGACTGCTGCAATCAAGAAAAGGCACAGTTGCTGTTGATTGCAGGGGATTTGTTTCACCGCCAGCCGCTTTTGCGCGAACTGAAAGAAGTATCATATTTGTTTTCCAGACTGAAACACACACAGGTTGTGCTGATTGCCGGCAATCACGATTTTATCAGAAAAAATTCTTATTACCGGACATTTTCATGGCCGAAACATGTGCATATGCTTTCGGGAGAGACACTCGGACATGTAGTATTTCCGGAATTGGATACCGCAGTGTATGGATTGAGCTATCACAGCCGGGAAATTACAGAGCCGCTCTACGACAGTGCAAAAGCGAAGGGGCTTGCCCGCTGTGAGATCCTGCTTGCACATGGAGGCGATGAAAAGCATATTCCGATTCGTCGGGAAGCTTTGAAAAAGAGCGGATTCGACTACATCGCTCTGGGGCATATTCATCGGCGTCGGTCTCTGACAGAAGGATTTGCGGAATATGCCGGGAGTCTGGAACCGACGGACAAAAATGATATCGGAAAGCACGGATATATCGTGGGTGAGCTGGACGAGGACGGTCTTCGCCTGAAGTTTGTACCGATTGCCGGGCGGGAGTATCTGCATCTGGCACTGCAGGTGAAGGAAACCATGACGGAGGGCAGTGTCTGTGACTGGATCAGACGGATGATAGATGAACGGGGCAGGCAGCATATGTACTGTTTCGTTTTGCAGGGAAAACGTGATGTAGATGTAGAGTTTGACACGTCGCGGATGAATCCGTTCAAAAATGTGCTGGAAGTAGTGGATGAGACCCGTCCTGCCTACGATTTTGAACGGCTCTCGGAGGAAAACAGAGGAAATTTGATTGGCAGATTTATCGAGAGTTTTGGCGGATGTGAAGAAGGAAGTGTTGAATATCAGGCATTGTGTGAAGGGGTGGAAGCGTTATTGTCCGGGGAATGTTTATGATTGGATGGGGAGCAGCCGATGATTATCAAAGAATTGTATTTGAAGAATTTCGGTAAATTCAACGGAACATATTGCAGTTTAGATGAACATATGCAAGTGTTTTATGGGGAAAATGAATATGGGAAATCTACCATATATGCATTTATCAAGGCGATGCTTTTCGGGATGGAGCGTGGACGCGGAAGAGCAGCGGGGAAAGATGAATTCAGCCGGTATGAACCTTGGGAAAATCCCAATTATTATGCCGGAGAAATGCGCTTTGTGTGTGGAGACCGTACATTTTGCCTGAAACGCCACTTTGACCGTTATGGCCGAAATGCTGTTTTGTACTGTGAGGATGATGGAGAAGAATTGTCCGTAGAGGACGGCGATTTGCAGATGCTGCTTGGCGGCATCACATTGGGGGCTTTTGAAAATACTGCGGCCATCGGGCAACTGACTGCGCGTCCGGGACAGACATTGGCGGAGGAGTTGAAAAACTATGCCGCCAATTATTATGCATCCGGCAGTAGTGAAGTGGATTTGAAATGTGCTGTGGACACGCTGAAAGAGCGTAAGAAAACTACGGAAAAAGCGATAAAGAAATGTGTCGAAACACAAAAACAGGAATTGGAAAAACTGCAGGTCGCTGAACAGTATATGAAAAATGATATGGCAAAGCTGCAGGAAAACGCGGCACAGGAAAAGAAGAAACTGCTTACGCTGCAGGAGAGCAGGAGGTCGGAAAGTGATTGTAAACATGAACAGGGGGAATTCTTGACAGAAGGCAAGCAAAGCCTGACCGGAGCGGTAAGCGGAGGTCTGCCAAGAGCAGGAGTTTTGCTTTGCATTCTGGGAACACTGCTTTTGACTGCCGGAGTGTTGAAAAATTTTACGGGCAATCCGTGGTTTTATAGCATTCCGTGGTTTGTTCTGCCTGCCGGGGCGGCGATTTTGGCAGCAGGAATTTTGAGCTGTCTGGCAGGGCGCAAATATACCCGGAAAAAAAGTGGAGATAGTTTCCGTACATCTTCCGGGGAAGATGCGAAGAAAGCGGTTGCTGCACAGAATGAAATAGAACGGGCGGAATGGGAATTACAGCGTATTTACGGGCAGCTTACGGAAAAACAAATCGAGCTTGGAAATATACAAGAGCAAAAAGAAGAGCTTCTGGTACCGGGAGATGCACAAAGACGGCTGGAAGAACGAAAAGAGGCACTGGAACTGGCGATGGAGCATCTTACCGCCTGTGCGTCAAAAATGACGGAACAGTTTGGCGAGCGATTAAACCGTGAGGCATCACAGATTCTGGCAGAGGTCACGGAGGGAAAATATACCCGTCTGTTCGTGGGAGACAATTTACAGTTGAGCGTATTTTGCGGAGGGAACCATATTTCGGTGGAGCAGTTGAGCCGCGGAACGGTGGAGCAGATTTATTTTGCACTCCGCATGGCAGCATTGAATTTGCTGTACGAGGAAAAGATTCCGGTGATTTTTGACGATGCATTCGGCTGTTATGATGAAAAAAGATTAAAATCTACTTTAAAGTGGTTGAGCAATCAGGACAGACAAGTTATAATATTTACTTGCCAAAGAAGGGAACAAGAAATCATCGAGATGTTAAAAAGGAAATGAGTATAATATGAAGATTGTATTGCCGAATAAGGTGATTATGATTATTGAAAATTTGCAGATGCATGGCTATGAAGCGTATGCTGTCGGCGGCTGCGTGCGGGACTCTATTCTGGCAAAACGCCCTCAGGACTGGGATATCACGACCTCTGCCAGACCAGAGGAAATCAAGCAGTTGTTCGCGCATACGGTGGACACAGGGATAGAGCATGGAACGGTGACCGTGCTGATCGGCAGGGAGAGCTTTGAGGTGACCACTTACCGGATTGACGGTGTTTATGAGGACAGCCGACACCCGAAGGAAGTGCTGTTTACCAATCGTCTGGAAGAGGATTTGAAACGACGGGATTTTACGATCAATGCCATGGCATATAATGACGATGTACGTTTGGTGGACGTATTCGGCGGGATGCGGGACTTAAACCATCATCTGATTCGCTGTGTCGGCGATCCGAGAGAGCGGTTTACGGAAGATGCCCTGCGGATGCTGCGTGCGGTACGTTTTTCCGCGCAGCTCAATTTCCCGATAGAGCCTGCTACAGCAGATGCGGTCCGCGAGCTGGCGCCAAATCTGTGCCACATCAGTGCAGAGCGTATTCAGGCAGAGCTTGTCAAGCTCCTGACATCGAATCATCCCGAGCGCATCCAGGATGCGTATGAGCTGGGAATTACCAAGGTGGTACTTCCGGAATGGGATGCCATGGTTGGCGTGGCGCAGAACACTCCGCACCACAAATATGATGTCGCGGAGCATACGCTGCATGCTTTGAAATATGTTAAAAAGGACAAAATTCTGCGTCTGGTGATGCTTTTCCATGATATGGGTAAGCCGATGATGAAGACGACGGATGAGAATGGGAGGGACCATTTTAAAGGACATCCGCTTGTGAGCGAAGAGATTGCCCGAATCGTCATGCACCGCCTGAAGTTTGACAATGATACGATTAAAAAGGTGACTCGTCTTGTATGTTTTCATGATTACCGCATGGAGGCCACAGAGAGAAATGTGCGCCGGGCAATGAATCGCATCGGCGTGGAGCTGTTTCCATATTATCTGGCGATACGTCTTGCGGATATCAAAGCGCAGAGCCCATATATGCGGAGAGAGAAGATTGAAAATATTATTGCCATTCGGGAAGTCTATCAGAACGTGTTGGCAAAGAAGGAATGTGTAACCCTGAAAGACCTGGCGATTGGAGGCCGTGACCTGATGGCGCTGGGAATGCGGCCGGGGCGTGAGATTGGACTTATGTTGAATGAACTGCTGGAATGGGTGATAGACGAGCCCTCCTGCAATAAAAAAGAAATATTGTGCGAGTATGTGAAAGAAAAGCTCAATCTGTAGGCATACTTTGGCCGTCCCCGGCATAGGATTGAAAAGAATTATGAATGAAAAGACGGGGGCGGCCATGAGGGAGTATGAACTGGAAGTATTGGAACAATATCATATAGAAGTAAAAGGCACCCGCAAAATAAGGGGTGCGTTTTTTATCGACACGAATGAGGGTACGATGCTTTTAAAGGAGACAGATCTTTCTGACCGGCGCGCGCCCTTGCTGTATTTCATTCTTACCCATCTGGAAACGGAGGGGTATACGTATATAGATACACCCATATTTACGACGGACAAAAAACTTATCTGTACATCGAAGGAAGGAAAACGGTATCTTTTGAAGAAGTGGTACAGCGGACGAGAATGCGATGTGCGCAGGGAAGGCGATGTACTTGAGGCGGTTCAAAATCTTGCGCATCTGCACTTAAAACTGTATTGGCAGCCGATGTGTAGTGTGGAGGAGGGAAAAGAAATCAAACCTTCTGCCGGGAGACATTTGCAGGAAGAATTTCTCTGCCACAACAGAGAATTAAAAAAAATCCGCTGTTACGTGAGAAAACGAAGCAGTAAGGATGCATTTGATTATATGTTTCTGGCACATTTCGAGAGAATGCTTTCGGTAGCAGAGAATGTGACGGACCGGCTCAAAAACTCCGGTTATGAAAAATTATACCAGAACAGTATTGCACAAAATCGGCTGATTCACGGAGATTACAATTATCACAATGTGTTGATGCTGCCGGCAGCAGAGGTCGCAACAACCAACTTTGAACATTTCCGGCTGGATATTCAGGTGCAGGATCTTTGCTATTTCCTGCGCAAAGTGCTGGAAAAGCACCGATGGAATGAAGAACTGGGAGACAGTATGCTGGAAACCTACAATAAAATCCGCCCGCTGACACCGGAAGAACTGGAGTATATGGCGCTGAAGCTGGCTTACCCTGAAAAATTCTGGAAAACAATGAATTCCTATTATCATTCCAACAAAGTCTGGATTCCGGAAAAAAATGTTGAAAAATTGATGCTTGCCGTCACCCAGACAGATGAAAAAATCCGCTTTTTGGAGAAGATATTCTCTTTTCATTTGTAAATTTGTGGTGTATACTAGTGATAAAGAATTATTATCAGGGAGGTACTGTAGGATGGAGTACATGGAAAAATATCAAGAATGGCTGACCAATCCATATTTTGATGCAGACACCAAGGCAGAACTTATCAGCATCAAGGATGATGAAAATGAAATCAAGGAGAGATTTTATCAGGATCTGGAGTTTGGTACAGCAGGGCTGCGTGGTATCATCGGTGCAGGAACGAACCGCATGAATACATACGTTGTGCGCAAGGCTACTCAGGGGCTTGCCAATTATATCATGAAAAGCGGAAAGCAGGCTCAGGGTGTAGCAATCGCATATGATTCCCGGCGGATGTCACCGGAGTTTGCAGAAGTGGCAGCTCTGTGTCTGGCTGCAAACGGAATCAAGGCATATGTGTTTGAGTCCCTGCGTCCGACACCGGAACTTTCCTTCGCAGTGAGAAAGTTAGGGTGCATTGCCGGAATCAATATCACAGCCAGCCATAACCCGCCGGAGTATAACGGTTACAAAGTATACTGGGAGGACGGCGCACAGATCACACCGCCTCATGATAAAGGCATCATGGCGGATGTGAAGGCGATTACGGATTATACCACATTGAAGACGATGGAGCCGGAGGCAGCAAAGGCAGCGGGACTCTATGAAGTAATCGGGGCAGAAGTGGACGATGCTTACATGGCGGAGCTGAAGAAACAGGTTCTTCATCAGGATGCCATTGATGCAGTGGCAAAAGATATCAAAATCGTATATTCTCCGCTGCATGGTACCGGAAATATCCCGGCACGCCGTGTCTTGAAAGAACTAGGCTTTGAGAATGTATATGTGGTTCCTGAGCAGGAACTGCCGGACGGTGAATTCCCGACTGTTTCTTATCCGAATCCGGAGGCTGATGAGGCATTTGAACTGGGACTGAAACTGGCGAAGGAACTGGATGCGGATCTTGTGCTGGCGACGGATCCGGATGCGGACAGACTCGGTGTACGTGTAAAGGACAGCAATGGGGAATATCATACATTGACCGGTAATATGTCAGGCTGTCTGCTGGCAGACTATGAGATCGGTCAGCGCAAAGAGCTGAAAGGACTGCCGGAGGACGGTTATCTGATTAAAACAATTGTGACGACCAACATGGCAGATGCGATTGCAAAATATTACAATGTAGGCGTAATCGAATGTCTGACCGGATTTAAATATATCGGACAGCAGATTCTTGGATTTGAGACGACGGGCAAAGGTGAGTACTTATTTGGATTTGAGGAAAGCTATGGATGTCTGATCGGAACCCATGCGAGGGACAAGGATGCGATTGTGGCGACCATGGCACTGGCAGAGGCAGCTGCTTATTATAAGAGCAAAGGTATGAATCTGTGGGATGCAATGGTGGCAATGTATGAGCGTTATGGATATTACAAGGATGATATCAAGTCTATCACGTTGAAGGGCATTGAAGGACTTGCCAAGATTCAGGAAATTCTTGATACACTGCGCAAGAATCCGCCGACAGAGATTGCCGGATACAAGGTTTTGAAGGCGAGAGATTACATGGCGGACACCATCAAGGATATGGAGACAGGTGAAGTCACAGCGACAGGGCTGCCAAGCTCCAACGTACTGTATTATGATATGCCGGACGGCACATGGCTGTGTGTGAGACCTTCCGGAACCGAGCCGAAAGTGAAGTTCTACTATGGTGTGAAAGGTACTTCACTGGAGGATGCAGATGAGAAGTCCGCAGCAATGGGCAAGGAAGTGCTTGCCATGATTGATGCGATGCTGGCATAGTTGGCAGTTACGGTGACAGCCTGTAAAAGAAAAAAGTTCTTTGAGTACGTGTTTAACAAGAAATGCCTTGACAAAGGATAGTGAAACAGTTATAACAATAATAAGGGTAATGTCGCGTATCATACAGACGGATACCTTTGCGAAAAACATGAAGAAAGTTCTAGTACAACTAAGAGGAGGATATTATCCATGAACAGAACAGAGTTTGTAGCAGCAATTGCAGAAAATGCTGAGATTTCTAAGAAAGATGCTGAGAAAGCAGTAAAGGCTTTTATCGATGTGGTTGCAGAAGAATTGAAAAAAGGCGAAAAAGTACAGCTGGTAGGATTTGGTACATTTGAAGTATCTGAGAGAGCAGCAAGAGAAGGAAGAAATCCGCAGACAGGAGAGGCAATGAAGATTTCAGCTTGCAAGGCTCCGAAGTTCAAAGCAGGAAAAGCACTGAAAGACGCTGTGAACGAATAATAATACGATAAGGAAAAAGCGCCGGACGCTTTGAGAGACATAAAAGGCAGGGACATTTCCCCTGCCTTTTGCATATCTGGATGGCTTGACAGAAGAAAAAGAGCCATGCACAAAAGCGGAAAGACCGGCGCACAAAAATGTGAGCCGGATCTGGCCGCCTTTTGTAAAGGGCGCACAGCCCCGGCGAGATGAAGCGGAGCGGAAAGGAAAAAGTATGAGACTCGATAAGTTTTTGAAAGTATCACGTTTGATTAAAAGACGTACTGTGGCAAATGAAGCATGTGATGCAGGACGCGTACTGGTGAACGGAAATGTTGCCAAGGCATCCGTCAAAGTGAAAGTCGGAGACATCATAGAGATTGCATTTGGCACAAAGACTGTCAAGGCAGAGGTGCTTGCACTGGCAGACACTACGAAAAAAGAAGAAGCAAAAGAATTGTTCCGATACCTATAATCCGGCTGAGTCATATTTTCCTCATTCTCAACATATAATCAGATGGGAGGAGGGATTGTATGGAAGAACGACAGCCGGTAAAATCACACAAACTGATTATCAATAATCGAAAGACAAGTACAGTGACAGGGGTGCTGGATGTACTTTCTTTTGACTTAAATGAAATATTGCTGGAGACGGAACAAGGAATGCTGATGGTCAAAGGAAATGACTTACATGTTAACCGCCTGACAGTGGAAAAAGGAGAAGTAGATCTGTCGGGAACAATAGACAGTATTTCCTACTCTGATATCAAACAAACGGGTGCGCAGGGCGAGAATTTTTTTGCCAGGCTATTTCGCTAGGGATTGTTTATGATACTGGGAATCGGGAAAGAGACCGCAATTTTACTATATGCCGGTCTCTCAGGCGTCGTTGTGTTTTTGAGCTATCAGATATTGTATCTGTTCCGTCGGTTGATAAAACATCATACAGTTGTCATCGGGATGGAAGACTTGTTTTACTGGATTACAGTGAGCGTATATTTATTCCGGCAAATGTACAGAGCGATATATGGTAATGTCAGGTGGTTCTTTGCCGTGGGAGTAGTGCTGGGATGTCTGCTCGCATGGGGAGGGAAAAAATTGTCAAAAAAAATATGGAAGAAATGTCAGAAAAAACTTGAAAAAAGAAAGAAAAAAAGATAATATAAATATATATTTTGCCGGATGGGGAGAAGTGCCCGGCGTATTGCAGCTATAAGTTGGGGAACTTATGGGTAATTTTAGTTTTAAACAGGGTGAGTAAAAATGATGAACAGGAAGAGAATGGACAGTCATGGCAGCAGTGTCCGCCGACATACATTTGATAAAAATGTTCGGAGGACATCTTCGAGAGGAAGGAAGTCTGCTCTTTATTATCACAGAAATAGTATGATAGTTATTGGCGCGGTTTTGGGGCTGCTTTTGGGTGTGGCAGGTGTCGGTTCTATTCGTCTGTACGCCAGAAATGAGTCGTACAAAGCACAGGAAGCAGAACTTCAGACGCAGATTGAAGAGGCGAAAAAACGCTCGGAAGAGGTGAAAGCATACGAGGAGTATGTGAAGACGGATGAGTATATCAAAGACATCGCCGAAGAAAAACTGGGTCTGGTTGACCCGAATGAAATTATTTTCAAACCAAGGCAGTAGACAAGATAGTTATTCCACAATCATAGAAAAAAAGAAAAGATGATTACATAAGAAAACCTTCGGAGCAGTTTCCGGAGGTTATTATATTTTTGCGAACAAAGTAATCACAAAACAGAAGGGAATTTCATAGCATGGAAAATGGACAGGCACTGCATGCAAGCCCGTATGCGGCACAGATTGAAAAATTTGCAGATTCATTGACACAGATTTCACATACATTTTTGAAAATGGAAGGCAGAAAAGAGTATTTCACCGGAGAAGAGGTGGATGATATGTTTGGCCGGGTAAAAAACAAGGTGTGCACCAATTGTGAAAAGTGTGCATGGTGCTGGGGTGAGGATTTTGTACATACCTATCAGATGGGATATGAGTTGCTCTCTGCCGTGGATTCTTACGGCGCTGAACTGAATACGGAAGTGAAACGAAAGCTTTCACAGCGGTGCATACAGGCACCCAGGTATCTGCGCAGGCTTTTAGATGCGTTTCAGGATGCCAAACAGGACATGGTGTGGAGAAACCGTATAGCGCAGAGCCGGGAAGGCTGCGCCATCCAAATGGATACATTTGCCGAAATGCTCCGGGAGACTTCCAAAGAACTGGAAGACAGCATCGTGACGGATGAGCGTATGGAGAAAAGACTGACGGCAGGATTAAAACGAAAAGGAGTCCGGGTTCTGAACTGCTATTTTTTTATGAATCGCAAGGGAAAATACGAGATTCATCTGACAGCCCGCAGTATACAGGAAAAATGTGTTACGACAAAGGAGATTGTACAGGAGATTTCCGGCATTATGGGGAAAAAAATGGTGGCAGCGGCAGGACAGAGTCAGAAATTGGGGCGCCAATATATGACCATAGTATGTTTGGAGGGCCCCGCTTATTATATTATGCAGGGCGTTGCGCGCATCGGCAAAGGCGGCAGTACTGTGTCCGGTGACAATTTTATGGCCTGCGAGTTGGCAGGAGGAAGACAGGCAATCGCCTTGTCTGACGGCATGGGTTCGGGAGAAAAGGCCTGCCGTGAGAGCGCACAGGTGATTGAATTGTTGGAAGAATTGCTGATGGCGGGATTCCCGGAAAAGATGGCTGTCCAGATGATTAATACAACTTTGACAATGGGGAGGGAAGAAATCCATTACTCTACGGTTGATATGGCGGTTTTTGATTTGTATAACGGAACCTGTGAACTGATAAAAGCAGGTGCTTCTTCCACATTTATCAAAAGAAAGAGCGGAGTAGAACACCTGGTATCTACAAGTCTGCCAATCGGAGTTGTGCATAAGATAGAACTGGAGTCGATGGAGTGCAGCCTGGAGGATGGAGACTTTGTAATTATGATGACGGATGGTGTGCTTGATGCACTGCCGGTAGGGGAACAGGATATGCTGTTATCAACAATCATCGGAGGGAGCGAGTTGACCAATCCACGGGAAATGGCACAGCACATCCTGAAACAGGTCTTGAACTGGACGGGAGAAGAGCCGCAGGATGACATGACTGTGCTGGTGGCAGGAATATGGAGTAACTATTCAGCTATATAGTTACGATTATACTTGCTTTTTTTGAGTGGATTGATTATAGTTTACATATGAAAACGATACAGAAATATATGGAAAAAAATCATATGATTGCTCAGGGAGACCGGGTGATTGCAGGTGTATCGGGCGGCGCGGATTCGGTATGCCTGTTTTTCGTGCTGTCAGAACTGAAACAAACACTGGATTTTGAACTGATTGCAGTGCATGTCAATCATGGCTTGCGGGGAGAGTCTGCGGATGCGGACGAACAGTTTGTGAGGGCTCTTTGCCGTCAGTATAACGTTTCGCTGGAAGTTTCTCGTGTGAATTTGGAATTAATTGCAAAAAACAGGAAACAATCTCTGGAAGAAGCCGGACGAAATGTGCGCCGGGAGGCGTTCGCGGCTGCCATGAAAAAATATGGAGCCAATAAAATCGCCCTCGCACATCACCAAAATGATAATGCGGAAACGCTTCTGTGGAATCTTTGCCGGGGAAGCGGGCTGACCGGGCTGGGGGGCATCCGCCCGGTGAATGGATGTTACATCCGTCCGCTGTTGTGTATGACGCGGAAGGAAATCGAAACCTTTCTGGAAAAACGGGGACAGCCGTATTGTACGGATGAGACGAATTCCGGAACGGATTATACGAGAAACCGTCTGCGTCACCTTATCCTTCCGGTGTTGGAGGAAAAAATCAACACTCAGAGCGTGAGACACATGAATGAGGCGATGCAGCAGATGCAGGAGCTGAGAGAATATATGGAGAGTCAGGCACAAAATGCGCAGCGGGAATGTACAAAGTGGGAATCTGCGGAATGTTGTCTGATTGACAAAGAACGGTTTCTGGCATATCCGAGAATTCTCCGGACATTTATCATTCGGAGTTGTCTGGAAAGTCTGCACGGGCAGCTTGCAGATTTTGGACAGATTCATGTGGAAGAAATATTAAACCTGTTTGACAGACAGGCGGGACGTAAACTTTGTCTGCCCGGTCGGCTGACGGCCCGACGTGTTTATGAGGGTGTGCAGCTTTGCGCAGATGTAGGAAAAGAGACAGAAGAGCAGAACAATGCGTTTGTTTTGCCGTCGGTTTTCCTGAATATTCCCGGAGAAACCTGCCTGCCGGAGCAAGGCCTGACGGCCCGGTGCAGAATCATAAAAAAGCCGGATACGTTTTCGATGAAGGAAATACCGGAAAATATCTACACGAAATGGTTTGATTATGATATAATAAAAAAAGACTGTGCATTTATAGAGAAGGGCTTGTGCATTCGGAGTAAAATTCCGGGAGATTGTATCACGATTGATAAAAGCGGACATTCAAAAAAACTGAAATCCTGGTTTGTGAATGAAAAAATTCCTGCCGGCGAACGGGCAGAGATTTCATTACTGGCAAAAGGCAATGATATTTTGTGGATCATCGGGCATCGGATGAGCTGTGCTTATCAGGTGAGTGAACAAACGGAGCAAATCCTGCAGATAGAAATATCAGAGTACAAAAGATAGAATAACGGAGGAAGAAAATGATGGAAGAGACAATTCGTGTGTTAGTATCAGAGGAAGATGTGGATGCAAGAATTAAAGTACTTGGTGAGAAAATCAGCAGGGACTACGCCGGCAGACAAGTTCATCTAATCTGTATTTTGAAGGGCGGCGTATTTTTTATGTGTGAACTGGCAAAGAGAATCAGTGTGCCGGTATCTATGGACTTTATGAGCGTCAGCAGTTATGGCGACGATACAAAGTCCAGCGGCATCGTGCGCATCGCCAAAGATCTGGACGAATCCATCGAAGGGAAGGATGTGCTGATCGTAGAGGACATTATTGATTCCGGGCGCACGTTGTATTATCTGATTGATGTACTTCGCAAACGTAATCCGAACAGTGTTCATTTGTGTACCCTGCTGGACAAACCGGAGCGACGGGTCAGAGATGTCAAAGTCGATTATGTGGGCTTCGAGATTCCGGATGAATTTGTCGTCGGATACGGTCTCGATTATGCCCAGAAATATAGAAATCTTCCATACATCGGTGTGGTGGAAGGTGTGGAATAACAGGAAGGAGTTTGAAGAACATTGAACGATAACAAAAAACGTGCCGGTATTAATCCGGTTTCCTTTGCATTATTTATTGCATTGATACTGTCATTTCTTTGGATGGCAGGACAGAATCAGCTGCGGAAACAGGAAATGACATATCCGGGATTTTGTCAGGAAGTAGAGAACGGAAATATTAAGGAAGTATACATCCAGCAGAATGAGGAAGTGCCGACCGGCACGGTCATCGCTACTTTGGCTGACAGCGGCGCGACTGTCCGGGTTTATGTGTCGGATGTCGGTGCAGTGCAGGAGCTGCTTGATCATTATAAAATCGACTATGCCAACAATAATGTGGCGGAAAATAAATGGGTGAAAGATATACTGTTGCCGGTCGGGCTATGTGCGGCTGCGGTACTTTTGTTTTTTGTGATGATGAACCGTCAGGGCGGCGGCGCCAATGCCAAGGCTATGAATTTTGGCAAGAATAGAGCGAGAATGAGTTCTCCTGACGATATGAAAGTCACATTTGACAATGTGGCGGGTCTGAAGGAAGAAAAAGAAGAATTAAAAGAAATTGTGGATTTCCTGAAAAATCCGCAGAGATATATCCGGGTCGGGGCGCGTATCCCGAAAGGAGTACTGCTTGTCGGACCTCCGGGAACCGGCAAGACCTTGCTTGCGAAAGCTGTCGCAGGTGAGGCTGGTGTCCCGTTCTTTAGTATTTCCGGTTCGGATTTTGTGGAGATGTTTGTCGGAGTAGGTGCATCCCGTGTACGTGATTTGTTTATGGATGCCAAGAAGAATGCCCCGTGTATAGTATTTATTGATGAGATCGACGCGGTTGCCAGACGGCGCGGCAGCGGTCTGGGCGGCGGACATGATGAGAGAGAACAGACTCTCAATCAGCTTCTGGTGGAGATGGATGGATTTGGCGTTAATGAAGGTATCATTGTCATGGCGGCGACAAACCGCAAGGATATTCTTGACCCCGCCATTCTGCGGCCGGGACGTTTTGACCGCAATGTTATGGTGGGCAGACCGGATGTGGCCGGCAGAGAAGAGATTTTACAGGTTCATGCGAAAAACAAACCGCTGGGCGAGGATGTGGATCTGAAACAGATTGCGCAGACTACAGCCGGATTTACCGGCGCGGATTTGGAGAATCTTTTGAATGAGGCGGCAATTGTGGCGGCGAGAGAGAACCGTGCATATCTGATGCAGGCAGATATTCGTCAGGCATTTGTCAAGGTTGGTATCGGACCTGAGAAGAAGAGCCGCGTTGTATCCGAGAGAGAACGCCGGATTACCGCATATCACGAGGCGGGACACGCTATTTTATTTCATGTGCTCCCGGATGTGGGACCGGTTTACAGTGTGTCTATCGTACCGACCGGAGGCGCGGGCGGCTATACGATGCCGCTGCCGGAGAAGGATGATATGTTTGACACCAAAGGACATATGTTGCAGGAAATCATCGTTTCGCTCGGAGGACGCGTGGCGGAGGAAGAGATTTTTGATGATATCACCACAGGGGCATCACAGGATATCAAGCAGGCGACAGCAATTGCCAAATCCATGATTACCAAGTTTGGTATGTCGGAGAAACTGGGGCTGATCAATTATGACAATGACAGCGATGAGGTGTTCATCGGAAGAGATTTCGGACACACCTCCCGCGGATATGGCGAGAAGGTAGCGACAACCATTGATGAAGAGGTGAAACGGATTATTGATGAATGTTATGAGCGGGCAAAGGCACTCATACAGGAGTATCATCCGATATTAGAGGCGTGTGCACAATTATTGCTGGAGAAAGAAAAAATCAGCAGAAGTGAGTTTGAGGCATTGTTTGAATCCTGACAGTCCGGACCGCGAATGATTTCGTCGGTTTTGAGAGTGCAAGGCACGTAAAAATCGACACCGGGCTCATTTGTCGGGCGACTCATAAGATACATGCAGGGATGAGAGCTTCAGGGAGGTTTGACATGAATTTGGATGCGTTATTTAGTGATGGAACTTCATCTTATGTGATTCCGGCGGAGCCGATAGAGCAGGAGACTATCAGGCTTCGTTTCCGTACAGCGAAAGACGATGTCAGTCAGGTGCTGGTCATCATCAGAGAAGAGAAAGGAGCAGGTGTCATGCATAATGCCGGCCAGCCCGGTTATTATGAAATGCAGAAAATCTGCACAAGAGGAGCATTTGATTATTACGAAACGAAATATACGCTGGGCGACGCGCCTGTCAGCTATTATTTTGAAATCCGCAGCGGAGAGGAACACTGCTTTTATCATCGCTGCGGTGTGTCGAATAAAGTGGAAGAATATTACTCTTTTCATATTGTTCCCGGATTTTCCACGCCTGAATGGGCGAAAGGTGCAGTGATGTATCAGATTTTCGTGGATCGTTTTTATAATGGTGATCAGCAAAACGATGTAGTGGACAATGAATATATTTATATTGATGTGCCGTGTGAAAAGATTAAGGATTGGAACGCTCCGCCGGTGAATCCGGATATCCGTCGTTTTTATGGCGGTGATTTGCAGGGCGTGTTGGATAAACTCGATTATCTGCAGACTTTAGGTGTGGAAGTCATTTATTTTAATCCATTATTCGTCTCTCCATCCAATCATAAATACGACACACAGGATTACGATTATATCGACCCGCATTATGGAAAAATCGTCGATGACGGCGGAGATGTGCTCCCGCAGGGGGCGACGGACAATATCGGGGCGACAAAGTATCAGAAACGTACCGGCTCGAAAGCAAATCTGGAAGCCAGCAACGCCCTGTTTGCGGCACTGGTGGAAGAGATGCACCGGCGGGGAATGAGGGTGATACTGGATGGAGTCTTTAATCACTGTGGTTCTTTTAACAAATGGATGGATCGGGAACGTATTTACGAACAGCAGAAGGATTATGAAAAGGGCGCTTATGTCAGTGCAGACAGCCCCTATCATACATTTTTCCACTTTGAAAAAGAAGGGGCGGAAAACTGGCCGTACAATAAAGACTATGATGGCTGGTGGGGGCACGATACATTACCTAAATTGAACTATGAGGAGTCTCCCAAGCTGGAGCAATATATTATTGACATAGGCAAGAAATGGGTTTCCCCGCCGTATAATGTCGATGGCTGGCGGCTGGACGTAGCTGCTGATCTGGGATATTCCAACGAATATAATCACCAGTTCTGGAAAAGATTTCGCAGAGAAATCAAAAGTGTCCGCCCGGATGCTATTATCCTTGCAGAGCATTATGGAAATCCGGCAGATTGGCTGGGCGGCGATGAATGGGACAGTGTGATGAACTATGATGCTTTCATGGAGCCGCTGACTTGGTTTTTGACCGGGATGGAAAAACATAGCGATGAGCGGCGCGTGGATTTGTGGGGGAATTCGGAGTATTTCATCAACACGATGAACCATTTTATGGCGAGCATGATGACACCGTCCCTGCAGGTGGCGATGAATCAGTTGTCCAATCACGATCACTCAAGGTTTCTTACCCGCACCAACCACATGGTGGGAAGGGTTGAATCTCTGGGAACCAAGGCGGCAGGAGAAGGGGTCAATGATGCTGTTTTCTGTGAGGCGGTAGCCGTGCAGATGACCTGGCCGGGGGCACCGTGCGTTTATTACGGGGATGAGGCCGGAGTGGTAGGATTTACCGACCCGGACAATCGGCGCACATATCCGTGGGGGCGTGAGAACAAGCGGCTTTTGGAATTCCACCGGGAAATGATACGCATTCACAAAGAACAAAAGGCACTGCGGACAGGCTCCTTGAAGATACTGTACGGGGAGGAAAATATTCTCGCCTATGGCAGATTTCAGGAGAATGACCAGATTGTGGTCATCGTCAACAATAACAGCTGGCTGCGGGAAATTACCGTGCCGGTGTGGCAGGCGGAAGTACCGATGGACGGCGCAATGTTTAAATTGATGTATTCTTATGAACAGGGTTTTACGACCAGTTATGATGAATATCTGGTAGAGAACGGAGAAGTGGTGCTCAATATGGGACCGCATTCTGTTCTTGTGTTAAAGACAATGAAACATATATCAGATGGAAGATGAATTTACTTTGTGACCGTCAGATATGCATGAAATATGGAAAAAACAAAAAGGAGAAAAATTTATATGGCAGAGAAATATTATATTACAACGGCAATTGCCTATACATCCGGCAAACCGCATATCGGCAATACTTACGAGATTGTACTTGCCGATGCAATCGCAAGATATAAAAGAAGTCAGGGATATGATGTGTTTTTCCAGACGGGAACGGACGAACACGGACAGAAGATTGAGATAAAAGCACAGGATGCCGGTATCACGCCGCAGCTTTTTGTGGATAATGTATCTGCGGAGATTAAACGTATATGGGATTTAATGGATACGTCTTATGACAAATTTATCCGCACCACGGATGCAGACCACGAAAAACAAGTGCAGAAAATTTTCAAAAAAATGTATGCAAAAGGGGACATTTACAAAGGGTATTATGAGGGAATGTACTGTACACCATGTGAATCTTTCTTTACGGAATCCCAGCTGGTAGACGGAAAATGTCCGGACTGCGGGCGCGAGGTGCAGCCGGCGAGAGAAGAGGCATATTTCTTTAAAATGAGTAAGTATGCAGACAGGCTGATTGAACATATCAATACACATCCGGAATTTATTCAGCCGGTATCCCGTAAGAATGAGATGA
>CALZPS010000002.1 GCA_945827765.1 uncultured Lachnospiraceae bacterium
CTCGTGGGCTCGGAGATGTGTATAAGAGACAGTCGATGCCCTCCGGTATTTCGCCGGTCTGCGGATTTACCGGAATCTGACCGGACAAAAATACCATATCATTGTGCACAAATCCCTGTGAGTAAGGCCCGATTGCTGCCGGAGCCTGTGTTGTCTTTATTTCCTGCATGAAAAATTCCTCCTTTGATTTCCGTGGACAATATGAAATATTGTTCCAACAGCGTTGTTTCCTATCATTTCACATTTTGATAAGAAAGTCAAGAGATGATGCCCCTCCACTTCCTTGTGTCAGACCGGGTTTTGAGGCGGGAATATAGAAAACCCGGACTTGCCAAATCGTATGATAATGCGGTATGATAAATGACAGTGACAAAATAAGTATGACTGTGGGAAATGTAGTATCCATGGCATCGGAATTGTAAGGAGAGTTTTTTCAAAGATGGATGTAAATCAAAAACTGACAGAAGAACTTGCCGTAGCGCGCTGGCAGATTGACGCTGCCGTGAAACTGATAGACGAGGGGAATACGATCCCTTTTATTTCCAGATACCGGAAAGAGGCGACAGGCTCTTTAAATGACGAACAGCTTAGAAAGCTGCATGAGCGTCTTTTATATCTGCGCAATCTGGAAGAGAAAAAAGAGCAGGTGCTGTCGAGTATCGAGGAACAGGGCAAACTGACCGAAGAATTGAAAGCGCAGATTCTGGCGGCGGAGACCTTGGTAGTTGTGGAGGATTTGTACCGTCCTTACCGCCCAAAACGCCGGACACGCGCGACGGTTGCCAAAGAGAAGGGGCTGGAGCCTCTGGCAGCGGTGATTACCTTGCAGCAGATTCAAAGACCACTGGAAGAAGAGGCAGAGCAATATATTTCCGAGGAAAAAGAAGTACATACGGCGCAGGAGGCGATTGCCGGGGCGATGGATATCATTGCCGAGTCTATCTCGGATGAGGCGGATTACCGCAGTTATATCCGAAGAATCACGATGCAGAAGGGCAAAGTGGTTTCAGTGGCAAAGGACGAGACGGCGGAGTCCGTCTACGAGATGTACTATGAGTTTGAAGAGCCGGTCATGAAACTTGCCGGACACCGGATATTGGCGCTCAACAGGGGAGAGAAGGAGAAGTTTTTGAATGTGAAGGTGGAGGCCCCGGAAGAGGATATCCTGCGGTATCTGGAAAAACAAGTCATCCACAAAGAAAATCCATATACGACACCGGTTTTGAAGGAAACTGTGGAGGACAGTTATCATCGTCTGATCCAGCCGGCGATTGAGCGTGAAATCCGCAATGAACTGACTGAAAAGGCGGAGGACGGAGCCATCGAAGTGTTTGGCAAGAACCTTCATCAGCTTTTGATGCAGCCGCCGATTGCCGGGCGCGTAGTATTGGGATGGGATCCGGCGTTCCGTACCGGCTGTAAGCTGGCGGTGGTGGACGCCACCGGAAAGGTGCTGGGAACGACAGTCATATATCCGACGGCGCCGACCTCCGAGGCAAAGATCAAAGCGTCTAAGGAGTTGTTGAAAAAGATTATACCGAAGTACAATATTTCTCTGATTTCTCTGGGGAACGGAACCGCATCACGGGAATCCGAGCAGTTTATCGTGGAACTTTTGAAAGAGATTCCGCAGAAAGTACAGTATGTCATCGTCAATGAGGCGGGAGCGTCGGTGTACTCTGCCAGCAAGCTGGCAACGGAGGAGTTTCCGAAGTTTGACGTGGGGCAGAGAAGCGCCGCGTCGATTGCCAGACGGCTGCAGGATCCGCTGGCGGAGCTGGTGAAGATCGATCCGAAATCCATCGGAGTCGGACAGTATCAGCACGACATGAACCAGAAGAAACTCGGCGAATCGCTGAGCGGCGTGGTGGAGGATTGTGTAAATAAAGTCGGTGTGGATCTAAACACCGCGTCTGCCCCGCTTTTAGCTTATATTTCCGGTATCAGTTCGACGATCGCCAAAAATATCGTGACATACCGGGAGCAAAACGGAAAGTTCACAGACCGCAGAGGTCTTTTGAAAGTACCAAAACTGGGGCCGAAGGCGTTTGAGCAGTGTGCAGGCTTTATGCGCATTCAGGGCGGGGATAATCCGCTTGATGCGACAGGCGTGCATCCGGAGTCGTACGAGGCGGCGGAAAGGCTTTTGAAAAAGCAGGGATTTACACCGGCGGATATCAGCGGCGGCAAGCTGGTCGGATTATCTTTGACCATCAAGGATTATCAGAAACTGGCGGAAGAACTGGGGATAGGAGAGATTACTCTGCGCGATATTGTGAAAGAGCTGGAAAAACCTGCGCGTGACCCTCGCGAGGAAATGCCGAAACCGATCCTGCGCACGGACGTGCTGGAGATGAAAGATTTGAAAGAAGGCATGGTGCTCAAAGGCACGGTGCGCAATGTCATTGATTTCGGTGCGTTTGTGGACATCGGAGTACATCAGGACGGACTGGTGCACATTTCCCAGATGACCGACCGCTATATCAAGCATCCGCTGGAGGCGGTAAGCGTGGGGGATATCGTGGATGTCAAAGTGATGAGCGTGGATTTGAAGAAAAAGAGGATCCAGCTGACGATGAAAGTTTGAAAGCTACGATCGCCCTGATGTCGTCGTACAATTCGATCGGGACGACTTACAGCGGCGGCTCGTACGCACTGCTGACGGATGTATGCAGAAATGAATGGGGATTTTGTGCTGAAACCTGTGAAATATGCGCAGCTTGCCGTTAAGCTGAAAAAGGCGATGATTCTTCCGGCGGAACTTATGACGGCGGCGTTGCTTTATATGATGAAACTGCAGCGTCGGCAGCATTTTATCCTTCGGGCAGTCGGGATTATTTTGAATTTTATGGCGGACGGCGCGTGTCTGGATTTTATGGATGCGGTGGATATTTATACGATTTTCGGAAACGCGCTGGATAATGCCATAGAGAGCGTCAGCAAGCTGGAAGATCCGGAACAGCGAATGATATCAGTCATGGTATTTTCGCGGGCAGATCTGATATTTCTGCAGGTGGAGAATTTCTGCGCGTCGCAGCCGGTATACAATGGAGAACTGCCTGCCACCAGCAAAGAGGAGGAGGCAGGCTATCATGGATTTGGGCTGAAAAGTATACGATATACTGCGGAAAAATACGGCGGCTTTCTTATGATTCAGAATGAGGATAATATCTTTTTGTTTCGGGTGACGATACCGATTTATCAATAGAGCGCGCTCATTCTAATATGTTCTCTACATCCTCGACAGAAAGGCTGCACTGTGTGGCAATTTGTTCATGCGATAACCCTTCGCGCTCAAGGTGAAATATTTTTTTGGCGAGAGCTATCCCATTTGCTTGCCCTTTCTCCCATCCTTCCTCCCGAGCGCAACTTATATCCATATAATACATTTCCCGTGCCTCACATTGAATCTGGATTTTTTCGTCTTCGGAAAGTTCACGCAAATGACTGGCGGTTTCTTGTATGATTTCAGAATTTTCTGCCAACATCTCAATCTCCTCCCATGTCGTGGCTAAAAATAATTTAGCCCAGTAATATAGTTCTGAAGATTTCTCTTCCTCAGAAAGGGTTTCCAGTTGAGATAATTGTAACACTCGCAGAGAAAAATTACTACTGAAAATATGTTGGTTTTTGGTGTTTGTCAACAGATATTCACTGTAAAATTCATGCATATCCGGAAATAATGGTTTCGTTAAAATACCGATATGCATGGAAGGCTTAATGTGACGGTAATTCTCTCCATGATGAATATTGCAAAATAATCTGGACAGATAAAAAATTGCGCGGTTAGACCAGTTTTCCAGATTGCCAACCTGCATTTCGAGATTGATCAATTGATGGTCGTTTAGTAAAACACGCACATCCATGACACAGGTTTTATCGTCGATGCTTTCCCCCAGTACAATTGGATTAGTAATTTCGCAGGAAATAATCTGAGAAACTTCGATATCCAGCAATGCTGCGAGCAGATGTTTTAGGACGTTATTACTCCGTTGTAAAATGGCGCGGAACATATAGTCGTTCGTAAGTCCATATGTAAGTGGACCTCTGGGAAATTCTGAAGGTGATACTTTATGGGGACATATCGTTCGTTTTTTTGCTTGCATAGATAATCCTTTCTGAATAATAATGATATAGGTAAAATTTTATAACTCTGTAAATAGCATAGCATTTCAGAAAGACATACGCAATGTGTATATTGTTGATAACTGAATTTTTTTGTTGATAACTTGTGAATAAATTCTCATCACTCCCGCTGCTTTTGCGCTTTTTGCAAAACCATTTCCCGATATTCCTTGGGTGACACTCCCTACGCCTTTTTACACGCCCGGAAAAACCTGGAATAGGCTTTAACTCCACACATTAAATAGGCGTCGCCGATGCTGGTCTGACCAAGGATTGCGTCACGGCACATGTTGAGCCGTTTTTTTGTGATAAACTGATGGATAGACATGCCGAGATTTTCTTTAAATACATGGGCGACATGATATTTGTTGACATAAAAAACCCTTGCGAGCTGTTCCAGTGACAGTTCTTCGTCGAGATGATCTTCAATATAAGTCATAATCTTCTGATACAGGCTCTGCTCCTCGTGGGGCGTATTCGGATGCTCCATCTCATAGATCGTGCGGTTTAAATGGAGGATCAGGTCGTTGACACATAGGGAGATCTTCGCACTTTTTCCAAACCGGTTGGAATGTTGCTCCTCAATCAATTGAAACGCCTTGGATTGCAGGGTGTTCAGAGCCAGCGCGTCATAGTGGTAAATGTAACGCTTGGTGACGTCTACCCGCTGCATCAGGTATACATAATCGGGCGAAAGGTTCAGCAGTAAATTACAATATTCTTGTGAAATCCAGAACACAAAACGCCGGTAAGGCGTATTTTCACTGCGCAGGATGAGATGGTGAGCAACGCCCGGAGGAATTAAGATGACGTCGCCGGGCGTCAGTTCGTACAAATTTCCTTCTATATACATAGAAATATCCCCTTCGAGGAAAAAATAAAATTCATAATAATCGTGTGTGTGCCCCTTTACGCCGGAAAAATGACTGTCGCTGTAATAATAGATTTCAAAATGTTTTTCCAGCATATACTGACGGGTGCTGAAAGCGGTCTGCAGATTTTTTTTCATGGTGGACGATCCTCCGTGTTATTTGTATGTGCAAAATGCACAATAAAATGAAAAAAATAATCGAATTATGATTTTATTTTAACATGAAACCGCAAGTTTTGCAATGCAAACAACAACCTTGCCAATTGGAATATTTTTGTAAAGAACGTATAATAAAATCAACATAAGGAAGTAATAAAATAGAAAGCGAGGAACAAAACTATGGAAATGACATTAAGATGGTATGGCTCCAAATTTGACACCGTAACTCTTAAACAGATTAGACAGATTCCGGGAGTGACAGGAGTTATCACGACACTGTATGATACTCAGCCGGGAGAGGTGTGGAGCAGAGAACGCATCCGTGCCATGATTGATGAGGTTGAGGCAGCGGGACTGCATATCGCAGGTATTGAAAGTGTAAATATTCATGATGCGATTAAAACCGGCGCACCGGAGAGAGACCAGTATATCGCAAACTATATCGAAACCCTGGAAAATCTGGCACAGGAAGGTCTGCATCTGGTATGTTACAACTTCATGCCGGTATTTGACTGGACACGTACCGAGTTGGCGCGTGTGAGACCGGATGGCTCTACCGTACTTGCTTATACGCAGGAGGCAGTGGATAACCTTGACCCGACCAAGATGTTTGAGTCCATCTCAGGCGATATGAACGGCACTGTGATGCCTGGATGGGAGCCGGAGCGTATGGCAAAAGTAAAAGAGCTTTTTGAAATGTACAAAGACATCGATGATGAAAAATTGTTTGAAAACCTGAAATACTTCCTCGAAAAAATCATGCCGACCTGCGACAAATATGACATTAACATGGCGATTCATCCGGATGACCCGGCATGGAGCGTGTTCGGACTTCCGCGTATCATCATCAACAAAGAGAACATTCTGCGTATGATGAAGATGGTGGACAATCCGCACAACGGTGTGACATTCTGCTCCGGTTCTTACGGAACCAATCTGCAGAATGATTTGCCGGATATGATTCGCTCACTGAAGGGCAGAATCCATTTTGCGCATGTACGCAACCTGAAATTCATTACTCCGACAAACTTTGAAGAGGCTGCTCACCTGTCCTCCGACGGAACCTTTGATATGTATGAGATTATGAAGGCACTTTATGAAATCGGTTTTGACGGCCCGATCAGACCGGACCACGGACGTATGATCTGGGATGAAGTGGCTATGCCGGGATACGGTTTGTATGACAGAGCACTGGGCGCGACATACCTCAACGGACTTTGGGAGGCAATTGAGAAAGGAGCACAGAGATCATGAAATTAAGTGCGATAGGATTACAGGAAAAAGCACAGTGGGAGGCAGCCGGTTATGACCTGCCGAAATTTGACCGTGAGGCTGTGACGGCAGCAACAAAAGAGAATCCGTTCTGGATTCATTTTGGGGCAGGAAATATTTTCCGCGCATTTCAGGCAAATGTCGTTCAGAATCTGTTGAATACAGGTGTAATCGACAGGGGTCTGGTGGTTGCCGAAGGTTTTGATTATGAGATTATTGAAAAAATGTACCGGCCGCACGACAACTACTCCGTACTGGTTACGTTAAAAGCAGACGGCACGATTGCCAAGACGGTTGTGGGCAGTGTGGTAGAATCCTGTATTGTTGACTCTGAAAATGATGCAGAGTTCGGCAGACTGAAAGAAATATTTGAAAAAGATTCCCTGCAGATAGTATCTTTCACAATCACTGAGAAGGGTTACAGTCTGGTGAACGGCAAGGGTGAGCTCCTTCCGTCAGTTGTGGAAGATTTTGCAAATGGCCCTGCAAAACCGGTCAGTTACATCGGTAAAGTGGCATCTTTGCTTTATACCCGTTATCAGGCGGGCGAGAAACCGGTAGCTATGGTCAGCATGGACAACTGTTCACACAACGGCGACAAGCTGTATGCGGCTGTCAATGCATTTGCCGAAAAATGGGCGGAGAACGGCGTGGCTGAGTCAGGATTTGTAACATATGTAAACTCTAAGGATAAAGTAAGTTTCCCGTGGAGCATGATTGATAAAATCACCCCGCGTCCGGATGCTTCTGTGGAGAAGATTCTGAATGGGGACAATATTGACGAACTTGAGCCTGTCATCACCTCCAAGAATACCTATGTGGCACCGTTTGTTAATGCGGAGGAGTGTGAATATCTGGTAATTGAAGATGCATTCCCGAACGGCAGACCAAAGCTGGAGAAGGGTGGACTGATGTTTACCGAGCGTGAGACGGTGGACAAGGTGGAAAAGATGAAAGTCTGCACCTGTTTAAATCCGCTGCACACAACATTGGCAGTATTTGGATGTGTACTCGGCTATGACCTTATTTCCAAGGAGATGAAAGACGAGACGTTAAAGAAACTGGTAGAGACCATTGGCTACAAAGAAGGTCTTCCGGTTGTTGTAAACCCGGGCGTGCTTGACCCGAAGGAATTTATCGATACCGTACTCAATGTGAGAATCCCGAATCCGTTCATGCCGGATACCCCACAGAGAATCGCGACCGATACTTCCCAGAAACTGGCAATCCGTTTTGGCGAGACAATCAAGGCATATGCGGCATCTGATGAATTGGATGTTGCAGACCTCAAACTGATTCCGATGGTATTTGCAGGTTGGCTGAGATACCTGATGGCAGTAGATGACAATGGTAATGCATTTGAACTTAGTCCGGATCCGCTTTTGGATACCGTATGTCCGTATGTGGCAGGATTCAAGCTGGGCGAGGATGCCGATGTAGAGGCTGCCCTGAAACCGGTGCTGGAGAATGCCAAGATTTTCGGTGTGAATCTGTATGAGGTAGGCATGGCTGACAAGGTATGCACATATTTCAAAGAGATGATTGCCGGAACCGGAGCAGTCCGCGCAACGTTGGAGAAATATGTATAAAACGATTTAGCCATGCACAAGGAAAGGGAACTGCCGACGCGGGTTTATCCGCGAAGGCAGAGACCCGGCCTTGTATTCGGCGTTTCGCCGGCAGCGGGAGCCGCCGAGGCGGGAGCAGCGGCAGGGGCTGCAGATGCAGCCGGGTCGAGCCGGGCATGGTTTAGAAAAATAAAAAAAGGAGATATAAATCATGAATGCAGTATTAGAACAGATGGGAAAAATCGGTATCATTCCGGTTGTTGTATTAAATGATGCAAAGGACGCAGCACCGCTGGCAAAAGCATTGTGTGAAGGCGGACTTCCGTGTGCGGAAGTAACGTTCCGGACGGACGCGGCAGAGGAGTCCATCCGTATCATGGCTGAGCAGTTTCCGCAGATGTTGGTCGGAGCCGGAACCGTTCTGACAACAGAGCAGGTGGATCGCGCGGTAGCAGCGGGTGCCAAATTTATCGTCAGCCCGGGACTGAATCCGAAGGTGGTAAAATATTGTGTGGACAAAGGCATTCCGGTAACACCGGGTACCTGTAATCCGAGTGATGTAGAGCAGGCAATTGAGCTGGGCTTAGATGTCGTGAAATTCTTCCCGGCAGAGGCAGCAGGCGGGCTGAAGATGATTAAAGCGATGGCTGCTCCGTATGTAGGTATGAAATTCATGCCGACCGGCGGTATCAATGCGGGCAATGTAAGAGATTATCTGGCATATGACAGAATCCTTGCATGCGGCGGAAGCTGGATGGTAAGCGGCAAGATGGTTGAGGCAGGAGAATTTGACAAAATCAAAGAGATGACTGCCGAGGCTGTTCAGATTGTGAAAGAGTGCAGAGGCTGATGCTTTTGCAGATACTAATACCTTATTGAACATTAGTAGTTCAATAAGCATATAATCCCTATTTGTCCGTATAAAAAGCGGACTGCCATGAAGGAATGAAGGCTGTCACGCGAGTGGCAGCTTTATTCCTATACGAGGAGAATGGAAAATGGAAAATAAGAAAAAAGAGTTTGATTTGCTGACTTTGGGAGAAATCCTGCTGCGACTTTCCCCACCGGCGAATGAAAGGATTGTGCGTGACAGCGTGTTGGAGAGACAGGTGGGAGGCGCAGAACTGAATGTGGCATCAGTCGTTTCTCTGATGGGGCTTCGCGCCGGTGTCATCAGCCGAATCCCTGATACCAGTATCGGCATTTTCGCAAAAAACAAACTGCGCTTTATCGGTGTGAGTGATGATTATCTGGTGTATGACAAAGGGGATGATGCCAGACTGGGCGTGTACTATTATGAGAATGGTGCATATCCGCGTAAACCGGAGATCGTATATGACAGACGTAATTCTTCTATGACGCGTCTGAGCCTTGATGAACTGCCGGAGAGTATCTATTCATCCACCCGATGTTTTCACACATCAGGCATTACACTGGCGTTGAGTCAGCAGTGCCGTGAGACGGCAGTGGAGATGATAAAACGATTCAAGGAGCAGGGAACGCGGATTTCTTTTGATGTGAATTTTCGCGGTAATCTCTGGAGCGGCGAGGAGGCTCGCGCATGTATCGAGACGATTTTACCGTATGTGGACATTTTCTTTTGTTCCGAGGACACAGCCCGCCTGACATTTGGCAAAACGGGTGATGTGAAAATGATGATGAAGAGTTTCACCGAAGAGTATCCGATTTCTATCGTAGCGGCGACACAGCGGACCGTCCATAGTCCGAAGGTACACAGTTTTACTTCCGTGATTTACAACGCGAAGGAACGGTGGTTCTACGAAGAAAAGCCGTATCAAAATATAGAGGTCGTGGACCGTATCGGCAGCGGGGACGCGTATTGCGGCGGTGTGCTTTACGGACTTTTGTCTTCCGAGGAGGACTGCGAGAAGGCACTGCGGTTCGGAAATGCCTGCAGTGCGGCGAAGAACACGATACCGGGAGATATGCCGTCCTTGAACCGCAGTGAGATAGAAGGAATCATTGAAGACCACAATAGCATCGGATATCAGATGGAAATGAAAAGATAAGTGAAAGGAGAACATAACTATGAAAGCATTTATGGACAAGGACTTTTTGTTATCCACCGAGACAGCGAAAAAGCTGTATCACGAGTATGCTGCGGTGATGCCGGTACTGGATTACCACTGTCATTTAAATCCGCAGGAAATCTATGAGGACAGGAAGTTTGATAATATCACACAAGTATGGCTGGGCGGAGACCATTATAAATGGCGCCAGATGCGCTCCAACGGCGTGGAGGAAAAGTACATTACCGGAGATGCGCCGGACAGAGAAAAATTCCAGAAATGGGCGGAAACACTGGAGATGGCAATCGGCAATCCTCTGTACCACTGGAGTCATTTGGAACTGAAAAAATATTTTGGCTACGAGGGATATTTGTGCGGAGACACCGCAGAGGAAGTCTGGAATCTGTGCAATGAGAAATTGAAAGATTTGAGTGCCCGCAAGTTGATACAGATGTCCAACGTGACACTGGTGTGCACGACGGACGACCCGGTAGATTCGCTGGAGTGGCACAAGAAGATTGCCGAGGATGAGACCTTTGATGTGCAGGTGCTGCCGGCATGGAGACCGGATAAGGCAATGAATCTGGAAAAAGCGGATTATCTGGATTACCTTGCAAGATTAAGCGAGGTGAGCAAAGTTAAAGTGGACAGCTTTGCCAGCCTGATTGCAGCACTGAAAAACCGTATGGACTTTTTTGCAGAAAGAGGCTGCAGTATATCTGACCACGGTATGGAGTATGTGATGTATGCTCCGGCTTCAGAGGAAGAGATTGAGGCGATTTTTGCCAAACGACTGGCAGGAGAAAAGGTAAGCCGCGAGGAAGAATTGAAATTCAAGACAGCCTATATGGTAGCCCTGGGCAAGGAATATCACAAAAAGAACTGGGTGATGCAGTTACATTACGGGGTGAAACGCGACAATAACAGCAGCATTTTTAATAAGTTGGGACCGGATGCCGGAATCGACAGTATCAGCAATTATACTCCGTCCGCAGAACTGGCAGATTATCTGAACGCGCTGGCGGCAACGGACGAACTTCCGAAAACAATCATTTATTCTCTCAATCCGATTGACAATGCTGCAATTGGTACGACCATCGGCTGTTTCCAGAGCAGTGAAGCGGTGGGCAAAATCCAGCAGGGAAGTGCCTGGTGGTTTAATGACCACAAGACTGGCATGACAGAGCAGATGACTTCTCTGGCAAGTCTGGGACTGCTTGGCAATTTTGTGGGAATGCTGACCGACTCCCGCAGCTTTTTGTCCTACACCAGACACGAGTATTTCCGCAGAATTATGTGTGAGTTGATTGGCGGCTGGGTAGAGAACGGGGAATATCCGGCAGATTACAAGACGCTGGAGAAGATTGTGAAGGGTATCTCCTATAACAATGCGGTGAGATATTTTGGGTTTGATTTGTAAAATACAAATATATGCGATGTATGAGTGAAAAGGCAGCCGCTCCGTGAGGGAAAAGTCACGGGCGGCTGTTTTAGGTGGTAAACCCCTCCCGGTATTTCCCGGGGGTCATGCCGGTATGTTTTTTAAATTGGCGGATAAAGTTGGTCTCATTCTCAAATCCACACATGATACCAATCTTATAGCTTGCTGTATCAGTGCTTTGCAGTAGCAGCTGTGCCTGGCTCACCCGCAACTTGACGATATATTCCCGTGGGGAAAATCCAATGAAACGTTTAAATTCCCGGCAAAGATGATATTTGCTGATGCCGCAGAATGCGGACATTTGATCCAGCGACAGATCCTGCTGGAAGTTGTGCTCCAGATATGTCCGCAGCAGGACAATGTTTTCAGGTGGCTGCACAACTTCCGTGATGTCGGGAACCTGTTCGGCAAGCAGAAAGAGGAGCTTTTCAAATTCATGAGAAACCCTTGCGCCCCAGTGAATCTCATTGCCGGTTTGGATGCGAAGTGATTTTTCTAATATATTCTGATAGAGACTGATGTTGCTGAAATGAAAGACAGGATGTCGGTCAATCTGATATTCTTCATAAAACTGGTTGACAAATAATCCCTGCAGGTGGAGGTCGGAGTGTTCCCATTCGTTTCCTGTCGTACAATAGTAATGATATTTTCTGCAGTCAATAAAGAAAAGATCTCCTCGTTTCAGAGAATATTCTTTCCCGTTATAGCGCAGAAGACCTTCCCCCTGATAAGTAAATAAAAGTAAATAGGAAGGATAATTTTTACGCTCCGTATAGTAATTTTTTCCCAATTTTCCATAACTGAACGACTGCATACGGATAAAGGCTTCCTGTGTATCCCGCGCCGGTCGGGGCAGTAGAAAATGGTAAGTTCCTTCAATCATGTAGTGGCTGTCTATGGACATCAGGTCAGGATATTTGTCCGCAAAATTGGAATAATTTTTGTCTGCAAGAACGTCGCCTGCGTTATAGGATATATTGTTTTTCCATGTTGATAAATAAATGTGCTCAAACATTTTTTCTTCTCCTGTTGGGCTTGGCTCCTTCTACCGCCTATTGAGGCGGGAGTATCTCATATCTGATATTAAAACAGCAATTTTGTATAGTATATCAGCAATCTAAAGCAAGTGCAAGTGGAAATGTGGTGGTAAACTATACTTGTGATAATAGAAAGAGGTTACTGCCGAACAGCAGAGCCACCTAAGGAGAAAGGAGAAAGGAGAAAGGCAGGATGAAGGTATCAGAAGTTAAAGTGCTTTATATGACGAATCCGCTGGGGATTGACCGGACACCATGGTTTTCATGGAAACTGACGGAGGGGGAAGAAAATACGATGCAGACGGCGTACCGGATTCGCGTGAAGGAGACAGAAAGCGGACGGGAAATCTGGGACAGTGGACAAGTAGAGGGACAGAAGAATCTGTATGTTGACTATGAGGGAGAAAAGCTGAAGAGCCGGACGATTTATTCTGTGAAAGTCACAGTTTGGGACAACCACGGAAATCAGGCGGACGGACATGCGCAATTTGAGACAGCTTTTTTGAAAAAGTCTGACTGGAAAGCGAGATGGGCAGTCTCGGCGGCATACCGTAGAAAAGGAAAGAAAGGGTTTGGCAAACAGCAGCCCGCGACAATGTTCCGCAAAAGTTTTTCCTTGAAAGAAACGCCTGTGAAAGCGCGCGTTTACGCGACCTGTCACGGAATCTATGAGTTGAGTATTAATGGAAAACGTCCGGATCAGCGACTGTTCGCGCCGGAGCATACTGTATATGGAAAATACCTGTGCTATCAAACATATGATGTGACCGGACTGCTGAACCGGGGCGATAATGTGCTTGGGATGTATGTGGGTGACGGCTGGTACTTAGGTCCGCACACGCTGCCGAATATGAAACGTCCGATGCTGAAACACGCCGTGCTCTTCCAACTGGAGGTTACATATCCGGATGGCACAACACAGGTTATCTGTTCGGATGAAGAGACAGAGACGGCATACGGACCGGTACGGTGCGCCGATCTGTATGCAGGCGAAAAATATGACGCCAACGAGATATGCGAAGGATGGGATATGCCGGAAAATCTTCAAAAAGATACCCGGAACAATAGCGAGCAGACTTTGTCGTACCCGTCAGGAAAACCAGCAGGTGCATGGAAAAAGACGAAACCCGGAAAATTTAGCTACGATAATCTGACGGCGCAGCTTGGTGAACCGGTAGTGCGGGAAATCGTTCTTCCGGTAAAGGAAGTACGACGCAGTCCGAAGGGTGAATGGATCTTAGATTTTGGTCAGGTGCTTTCCGGATTTGTGAGGATGAAGACAAACGCTTTGAAGGGAACGGAAATTACGCTGGAGCATACCGAAGTACTCGATAAAGATGGAAACTATACGAGCAATATCATGGCAGCCGGAGGTGCAGGCGAAGGCGTAGACCAGAAAGACGTTTATATTTCCGATGGGGTGGAGCGTATTTTTGAACCAACGTTTACATATCATGGATTCCGCTATGTGCGCGTGTCCGGACTGGAGGAAATACATGCGGAAGATTTTGCGGCAGTGGCTATTACGACACAGAAAAGGAATCTGGGGACATTTGAGACGTCAGATGAGCGGATCAATCGATTATATGAGAATACACGTTGGTCACAGAGAGCCAATATGATGTCCATCCCGACTGATTGTCCGCAGCGCGAAAAAGCAGGCTGGACGGGTGATATGTTGGTGTATTCAAAGACTGCATTGTTAAACGAGGACTGCAGCGCATTCTTTAGCCGCTGGCTGGATAATATGTCACATGATCAGGAAGAAAACGGTGTGGTACCGATGGTCGTGCCGAACGACGGGACGTATCCGATGACAGGCAAGATGATGAATCTGATGTATCACGAAAAAGGACAGGCGACGTCCTCCGGCTGGGGGGATGCGGCAGTAATCGTCCCATACAGGATGTATGAGGTCACAGGCGATACTACTGTACTGCGCCGGCAGTTTGAATGCATGAAGAAATGGTGCGACTATATTATCGGGAAAGCGGCTGGTTCCAGACCGAAAAATAGTACATTGCCGGATGAGATTGAAAATTATCTTTGGGACACCGGCTACCATTATGGGGAATGGCTGATTCCGAGCCAGAACAAAAACGGGCTTGACATGAAAAACCTTGGAAAAATCATGTCGGCGAGCGCATGCTATACGGCCCCGATATTTGGCTGGTTCTCGGTCAATACGTTTGCGCAGATATGTGGCGTTTTGGCGGAACAATATCCGGCGGATCGGGTAGACTATGAGACGCTGCAGAAGACATACGGCGAGATTGCCGAAAAGATGAAACATGCGATTCAGAAGGGCGTGATCCGGGAAGACGGCTCTATGCCTTCTGAGCTGATGGGTGCATATGTACTTCCGATTTATTTTGACTTGGTTCCGGAAGAATTCAAAGAAACATTTGCGAAAAACCTTGTGAAGTCGATCGAAGAAAACGACATGTGCATGGATACCGGTTTCCTTGGAACGCCGTTTTTGCTGGACGCACTCGTAAAGATTGGACGAGAGGATCTCGCATACACGTTATTGTGGCAGGATAAAACGCCGTCATGGCTCTCCGAGGTAGACGCAGGGGCGACGACAATCTGGGAAAACTGCTTTGGTTACGACGCAGAAGGAAATCCGGGACAGTTAAGCTTTAACCATTATTCCTTTGGATGTGTGGACGACTGGATGTTCCGCTATATCGGCGGGATTGATACCGACACGCCGGGATTTAAGCATCTTATTTTCGCACCGAAACCGGATGAAAAGCTAGAGTGGGCGAGACGTGAGTTTGAGACACCGCAGGGAAAAGCAGTCTGTGAGTGGAAGAAAGAGTCAGCGGACTCCGGGCTGAAACTGATTGTTAAAATAGAAGTGCCGTGTAATACGACCGCAGATATCTTCCTGCCGGACGGGTCGAAGGCAGAGTGTGGTAGCGGAAAGTATGATTTTTGCTGCAGAATCAGAAAATGAATGAAGGAGTAAATGAAAAATGTTTTTTAAACCTAAATATCCGTACAGTAAAGAATTGAAAAAACCGATGACTTTTGGAAATGTAGATATGCAAAAAGCAATCGACAGCGGGAATATGCTCAAAAGCATTGATTTTATGACGAAACCGGTAAAAAAATTCAGAACGGACGAAGTCCGGCTCGAAAAGAAAGAGTATTCGTCGTTTGACGGGGAGCGGATACCATATTATATGTTTACTCCGAATGAAGAAAAAGAAAAATATCCGGCGATGATTTATTATCACGGAGGCGGATTTATGTTCCCTATTCAGGAGCCGATGATGAAAAACAGCGTGATTTATGCAAAGGAGATGGGCATAAAAGTCTTTCTGCCTGACATGAGAATTTCGCTGGAGCACCCATGCGATACCATTTTGGAGGATTGTTATGGAATGTTGAAATATGTATTTGAACATGCCGAAGAACTTCAGGTCGATACAGAGAAGGTCTTTGTCTATGGTGACAGCGCGGGCGGCAGCCTTGCGGCGAGTGTAACGCAGCTTTGTCGTGACAGGGATGGTTACACGCTTTGCGGCCAGCTTTTGTGCTACCCGGTCTGTGACTGCGAGTCGGAAAAATACCCGTCGGTGGAGGAGTATAAGGACGCAGTGTGGAGTAAAGACTCTAACAAAGCAATGTGGCATACGTTTTTGCGCAAAGGGACAAATCTGCCGGAGTATGTTGTGCCGATGAGAAACAGTCTGCACAATCTCCCGAAAGCCTATGTGGAACCGTTAGGGGTCGATACACTGCGGGATGAAGCAAAGGCTTACGCTGAAAAATTGCGCGCGGCGGGCGTGGAGGTCACCGAGAATTTGATTCCCGGCGCATACCACGGATATGATTCGGATTTGAAGAGCCCGCTTGTAAAGAGAAGCTTTGAGGCACGTATGGAATTTATGAGAGAAATCTTAAAATAACAATGCAGGAGAAACCATTAATCACTTTAAGAAAGGAAAAAGAAAATGAAAAAAAGAGTAAAAGCAAACTGGGCAGATCCGTTGACAACTGCTGAAAATGAAAAGCTTCCGGGTTGGCTGAAATGGATCTGGTCCATAAGAGGGCTGGCATTTAGTATCAATACGGTGCTAATGCTGCAGATTACTTATTATTGTACGGATATGCTGGGGCTTGCGCCGACTCTGGTCGGTACAATGCTGATGGCGTCTAAAGTGCTAGATGCATTTACGGATTTAATCGCAGGGTACATTGTTGATAAGACGAATACACGTTGGGGAAAAGGGCGTCCATATGACATTGCAATCTCACTGACGTGGCTTTGTACAGTATTGTTATTCTCCACGCCGAACTTTGGAACAGTTGGGAAAGCCGTGTATGTTTTTATTATGTATGCGTTGGTTAATTCTGTATGTTCTACATTGTGCATGGTCGCAGACCCGGTCTATCTGGGCAATGCAATCCGCAGTGACAAAAATAAAATGTCAGTCACCTCTTTCCAGGGCGCATTGATCATGATTGGTGCAAGTGTTGTAGGAATTCTGGTTCCGCAATTAGTGGGTACTTTTGGTACAGAGAAATCCGGATGGACGATTATTGCTTTGATTTTTGCCGTGCCGAGTGCAATCGTAGGTTCTATCCGTATGTTTATGATAAAAGAGGTTAATCTGGAGAAAAAACAGGCGGAAGGCGTGAAATCGAATTATAGCATAGGAGAAGGGTTAAAGGCACTTTCTAAGAATGGATTTGCTATTCTGCTTTGTGTGCTGGTTATATTGAACAATACACAGCAGACAATCGCTACGGCAGCCTCAAATTATTATTTCAAATGGATTTTTGGAAATGTAAGCCTTGCTTCACTGGTGAGCCTGCCCACGATGTTGACCCCGCTTATCTTGATTTTCGTGCCGGCACTTTCTAGAAAAATTGGTACAGGAAAGGTTCTGAAGGCTGGATTTATCAGCATGGTTGCAGGTTACATTGTGCGTTTGGTGGGAGGGGCGAATATTACGACGATCCTGATTGGTTCACTTTTTACTGCAATTGGTACGATTCCAATCGGTACGCTGTTGTCAATCTATTCCATCGAGTGTATGGATTATGGTGAGAAAAAAACCGGCATTAGGCTGGAAGGTCTGATTGCATCAACAAGCAGTTTCGCTTATAAATTGGGTGGTGGAATCGGCTCTGGATTGCTTGGTATTTTTATGGGCATGTCTGGTTATCTGAGTAGTGAGACGGCAACATCTCAGCCTGCCAGTGCGATTTCTATGATATACTTTGTGTTTAATGGTCTGCCGCTTATTATTGCTGTCATTGCCACCGTGTTGTCAATGTTCTATAATATCAAAAAGAACAGATGAAAATGTAGTGGTGAGGTGGCGGACGTCATTGACATCATCACTGAACGAAAAACGCGAAAAACCTGAACGTTTATTTGTACTTGCCAAATCTTCTCTCATAGGCTACAATAGACTTGACAATTTAATAATGAAGGTTATTGGAAGAAGGAGACAACACATGAAAAGAAAAGTAACAACGATTCTTTTAGTGCTTTGCATGGTATTTTCTGTTGTACTGAGCGGATGCTCGGATGACAAGGAAGAAGGCGGGTCTGCGACGGACAATGAGCTTTCGAAAACCCAGGTCGAAGGGGGAAGTATCACAGTTGGTATTTCTCAGGATGTAGACAGTCTTGACCCACATTTGGCAGAGTCGGCAGGAACAAGAGAGGTTTTATTTAACATTTATGAAGGTCTGGTAAAACCAGACAGCGACGGTGTACTTGTAGATGCCGTTGCAAGTGACCACAGCGTGTCGGAGGATGCAAAAGTATATACTTTCATACTGCGCGATGGCGTGAAATTCCACGACGGCAGCGAGGTCACAGCAGAAGATGTAAAATATTCGATTGAACGCTGCGCTGATACATCAAACGGGGGTCCGTTGGTATCAGCGTATTCTATTATCGAGAGTGTAAATATTCTCGATGAGAATACGGTGGAAATCCGGTTGAGCGAACCGGATACAGAGTTCTTATTTAATATGACCACTGCCATCATTCCGAAAGACAGCGCTGATACGATTGCGGTAAATCCGGTGGGAACCGGCCCGTTTGCTTATGCATCCCGCAGCGAAGGTGACAGCGTGACCCTTAAGAAAAACGAGGAATACTGGGGAGAGACCGCACATTTGGACGAGGTTGTATTTAAGGTGGTAGCGGATTCCGATATGCTTGTAAGTTATTTAAAGGGCGGCTCCATTGATATGGCAATGCGTCTGACCAATATTCAGGCAGCGGAATTAACCGAAGGATTCCACATTGAAGAAGGTACGATGAATCTGGTGCAGGCATTATTTTTGAACAATGCCGTAGAGCCGCTGAATAACGAAAAGGTGAGACAGGCTCTTTGTTATGCCATTGACCCGGATGAAATCATGGATCTGATGAATGACGGGAAGGGAACCCGTATCGGCACTAATATGCTGCCGGGGTATAAGGCATATTATAATGATAAGCTGACCAATTACTATGAGCAGGATTTTGAGAAGGCAAAGGAACTGCTCAAAGAGGCGGGCTACGAGGATGGCTTCGATTTGGAAATCACCGTCAGTGCAGCAGACCAGCCGCATGTAGACACTGCACAGGTTATCAAAGAGCAATTGAAAAATATCGGTGTGAATGTGACCATCAATCCGGTAGAGTGGGAATACTGGCTGGATGAAGTGTATGCGAACAGAAACTTTGAATCCACGATCGTGGGTCTGGACGCCAAGACATTGTCCGCACGTTCCCTGCTGGAGCGATTTGCATCAGACTATGGCAAGAACTTCATCAACTTCAGTGACAGCGAATATGACGAAGTATTGGCGAAAGCGATTGCCGCGGTGGATACAGAAGAACAGACAGAGTGCTATATGAGATTGCAGGAAATCCTGACCGAGAAGGCGGCGAGCGTCTATATTCAGGATCTGGCAAATCTGGTCGCAGTCAGTGACGAATTTGATGGATATGAATTCTATCCGCTGTATGTACAGGATATGGCAAAGATATATCGGGTGGAAATGAAGTAAGGAAGTTGCGCTGCCACTAAGCTCGTGGAATACCTCGCTAAGTGGTCAGGCAACGACGTTCATACTAGACTCGAACGAACCTCGTCAAGTATTCACAGTCAAGTGCTCAGAGTAAGGAGGGTAAGCATGAAATACGTTATCAGAAAAATAACAGGTCTTATAATCGCATTATTAATTGTCAGCATGCTTACCTTTCTTGCGTTTGAACTGATTCCCGGCGACCCGGCGCGTGCTTTGCTTGGCACGGAAGGGACGGAGGAACAGGTTCAGGCGCTGCGGGAGGAGATGGGTTTAAACCGTCCCCTGCCGCAGCGGTATGCAGAGTGGGCGGGAGATTTTCTGCACGGAGACATGGG
Organism: uncultured Lachnospiraceae bacterium; assembly: GCA_945827765.1. Lineage (GTDB taxonomy): Bacteria > Bacillota > Clostridia > Lachnospirales > Lachnospiraceae > Schaedlerella. Next base: position 19,892 of record CALZPS010000002.1, read on the forward strand.
GGAATCCTATTATTACCACAAACCGGTGCAGGAACTGATCGGTGATAAAATCCCGATTACGATCGTGATGACGATTCTGGCATTTTTGATGATTCTGCTGCTGGCAATCCCGGTAAGCGTTTTCAGCGTACGTTACGCCAACCGGTTATTTGACCGTGTGTTTTTGATTCTTGACCAGATTACAATGTCGATTCCCCCGTTTTTTGTAGGAATTGTATTTACGGCGCTTTTTGGGCTTACCCTGCACTGGTTCGTGCCCGGCGGTTATGTGTCTTATACAGAGGATGTGGGTGCATTTGTCGGTTATCTGCTTTTGCCTGCGCTGGCGATTGCCCTGCCGAAAGCGGCGATGACCACGAAAATGCTGCGCAGCTCCCTTTTGGCGGAAATGCAGAAGGATTATGTGCGTACGGCTTACAGCAGAGGAAACAGCCCATGGCGGGTATTGATCTGCCACGTCATGGGAAATGGTATCCTGCCGGTGATTACATTCTTAGGGATGACGGTCGCCGATATCATCGCCAACAGCATTGTGGTAGAACAGGTCTTTGGTATTCCCGGAGTCGGGCGGATGCTGATATCTTCGATTTCCAAGAGAGATTATCCGGTGGTGGAGGCGATTATCGTATTGATTGCAATCGTGACGCTGGTAATGAATACAGTGGTTGATATTTTATATAAGAAACTGGACAAGCGGATAGAGGTATAAGATGAAAAACAAAAGCCATTCTTACAATTTCGCATTGGGTCTTGGGCTTACCATCCTTATGGTAAGCCTGATTTTGCTTGGCTTTTTTTGGACCCCTTATGAACCGGATGCCATGCAGGGGTCGCTGAAATTGAATGCGCCCGGCTTTCTTCATCCGTTTGGTACGGACCAGTTCGGCAGAGATGTCTTAAGCAGAGTGCTGGTCGGGGCCGGCAGCACGCTTGTGATTGCTTTCGGTACGATTTTGATTGGTGGTCTGGCCGGAATTGTGTTGGGTGCAGTCTGCGGGTATTTTGGCGGCTGGCTGGATGAAGGCGTGATGAGGGTATGCGATGCATTGGCTGCGTTCCCGAGTGTGTTGTTGGCGCTGGTCATCATCAGTATTTCAGGAACCGGGAAATATAAAGTAATGGCGGCACTGGGAATCGCATTTATTCCCAGCTTTGCAAGGATTGTACGCGGGGAATTCCTGCGTCTTAGGGAGGCGGATTTTGTCATCAGCGCCAAACTGGCAGGAGTATCTGCCGGACGTATTTTGTTCGTGCATATTTTGCCGAATAGTCTGCCCTCACTTCTGTCGGCACTGGCAATCGGCTTTAATAATGCGGCACTGGCGGAGGCGGGGTTGAGCTATCTGGGGATTGGTGTTCAGCCGCCTGACGCCAGCCTGGGAAGAATGTTGTCAGAATCGCAGACTTATCTTTCGAGCGGGATATGGTGTGCGGTATTTCCGGGACTTTTCCTTGTATTGCTGGTGTTGGGAATCGGACTTCTGGGAGAGGGTATTTTAGACAGGTTTGGCGGCGGACGTTGAGACAGCAGCGCAAGATGCATGAGGATGCATACAATCTATGGGAGAATAAGAATGTTAAACGTAGAACAGTTATCCATATATTTTAAAGACAGAGGGCGTCGGGAGGACGCTGTGAAGAATGTCTCCTTTCAGATTGCGGACGGGGAAATCATGGGTCTTGTGGGCGAGTCTGGTTCCGGCAAGACGATGACGGCGCTGACGATTGCCGGACTAAAGAAGGGACACGCGGTGATCGAAAGCGGCAGAATCTGTCTGGACGGGGTGGATTTGCTCACTCTGACAGAGGCGCAGATGCGCAAAGTGCAGGGCGCACAGATCGGAATGATTTTTCAGGAGCCGATGAGCGCGCTCAACCCGACGATGAAAATCGGCAGACAGATAGAAGAAGTACTGCTTTTACACACGGATTTGCCGAAAGCGGAGCGCAGGGAGCGTGTCTGTGCGGCGATGGAGGATGTGGAGCTTGACAATCCGCAGATGCTGTATGACAAATATCCGCATGAACTTTCCGGAGGAATGCGTCAACGGGCGATGCTGGCGGCAGCGATTGTCTGCCGTCCGAAACTGCTGATCGCGGACGAACCGACGACTGCCTTGGATGTACAGACGCAGGAGAGTATTCTGGAACTGTTGAAAAAGCTGAATCAGAAATATGGTATGAGCATTTTGTTTATTTCCCACAATCTTCGGGTTGTGAAGAAATTGTGCGAGCATATTCTGGTGATGAAGTCGGGCGAGGTACTCGAAGAAGGGGATGTACAGCAGATTTTTCAAAATCCGCAGACAGAGTACACGAAAGACCTGATTGCGGCGATTCCGCAGGCTTGCGGCGGGAATGTGTCGGGAAAATCGCAGAAAACGGAGCGCGATGTGGCGCAGGCGGAACCGATGTCGGATGAGAGCAGCGCGGCGCAGAATAATCCGGCAGCAAATAAAGTGCTCGAGGTCAGTCATCTGAATGCGTATTATCGTGAAGGCAGAGTGCGCAGACAGATTCTTGAGGATGTGTCATTTACCTTATACGAAGGGGAGATTGTAGGACTTGTGGGTGAATCAGGCAGCGGCAAATCGACGCTTTGTAAATGCGTGCTTGGTCTGCTCAAGGACTATGAAGGACAGGTTCGGCATTATACAAACCGTCCGCAGATGGTCTTTCAAGATCCTTATGGTTCGCTGAATCCGCGCAAGACCATTGGCTGGATTTTGGAAGAACCACTGAGGGTACAGGGGGGATATACGCGGGCACAGCGCAGGCAGAAGGCGGAGGAAATGCTGGAGCGGGTGCATTTGCCAAAGGAATTTTATGATCGTTACCCGAAGGAATTAAGCGGCGGTCAGCGCCAACGCGTGAGTATCGCGGCGGCGTTGATGACCGGAACGAAATTTATTCTTGCCG
>CALZPS010000003.1 GCA_945827765.1 uncultured Lachnospiraceae bacterium
CACAAGGAGTATCGTCGGCAGCGTCAGATGTGTATAAGAGACAGGTCCCGGATATAGTCCCATAAACAAGGCGGGGATAATGGCAAAATACTTTGCAACATCATTTGCAATGCAAAATGCTCCGCATGTGCTTCTATGCGTTTGTCAAGTTCGTGTATAGTTTGAAATATGGCTGACATAATTAATCCCTCCTTACGCTCATAGATTAACAAAGGAGAAATTAAAACGGGAAAAAGGCCTCAATGATTATTGTTAAGAAAGAATAAATGCCCCGGGATGCAATACTTGTTTTAAAAAAAAGAAAACGGTGCAGCCCTCATGGGCTGCACCGTATCCTACATAGAAACTATCCTTTAGAGTAAAACTCTAAAACACTATCTTTTTTGTGAATACATGATGCTAACTTATTTTACTTCCACCTTAAGTGTCTGCGGCTTAAGTCCTTCTGCCGATACGGTCACAGTGATTTCACCCGTTTCATATCCTGCACGAACAACTGCCAGTGCCTTTCCATAATATGTAGTATGTGTATCTGAATAGAAGTTCTCGCTCATATTCGGTCTTGCTGAGCCGAATCCCTGTAACGTTCCTGCTCCTTCAACCTTTACAGTCACTTTCCGATCTTCGGATGCTTTGACAATGCCAAATTTTCCGACCAGTTCAATATCCAGATAACACAAATCCTGTCCGTTTGCACGAAGAACACTCTTTTCAGGTGTCACCCTCAAGGATGTCTCGCCTGCCGCCGTGCGCAGCTCACTTCTGGAAATCTCTGCTCCCGACGCATTATAGGCAATCGCCTCAATTCTGCCCGGCTGATACTCCACTCCCTTGAAAAATGCCTTACATTCTTTCACGTTCTTTTTGCCATAAGATTTCTCATTAACCTTCAGCTCTACCTTGGCTGCATCGGAGTATACGACAACTTTCGTCTTCTTGCCTTCACATCCTGCCCAGGACCAGCTCTCAACCGCATCTGTGTCTCTCCACATAGATGCAGATGCTTTGTCACCGGAATGTGTTACCGGATCCACCCCGATAGCCGGCGTATCGCGAAGCCCCCAGATAATCTTGCCCCACTCTACCTCCGGGCGCTGTTTTCCGCAGATATCCACGATTCCCGGACCGCCGGACACAATCAATCCGTCATTTCCCGGCTGTTTGAAACTCTTATACTGAATGGTTCCGATTCCTGACTCTCCCAGATAATCCCAGCTTGTCCACATAAAATCGCCAATCAGATAAGGTAGTTTCTCAACCAGTTTCCAGTTCTGATATAGTTTCTTCGGCAATGTCTCGGAGCCCACGATGATTCTGTCCGGATATTTCACACCGTCCTTCTCGTAACGACTCGTCGCATAATTATATCCGCTGATATCAAGACAGGAAAATGCCTTCTCTGTTGCCGCATCCGCCTTCTTTCCGGTGGACATTTTATCCATCATATCTCCCGCCAGATTCATCAGCATATTAAAAAATGTACTGGTGGGCATATTGTCCATGCTCTGGCTGCCGGTCTGTTTGTCCTCGCCGTTTTTATCCTTTCCATACAATCCATTTCCTTTGGCCGCCATCGTTGCCAGCATAAGGTTCACTCCTGCAGTCACGGCACGGGTGGAATCAAGAGATTTTACAAATTCACTCATCTCTTTACAGATTTCCTGTCCTTCCGGGATACCCAGTTCGGAAATTTCATTTCCAATCGAGTACATCACCACCGACGGATGATTATAATCTTTGGAAATCATCGCTTTTGTATCCTCTTTCCACCAGATATCAAAATCTTCCTTTGCATAGTCGTATGGATTCTTATGGATAATCCACTGGTCAAAGCTCTCGTCCATCACATACATTCCCAGATGGTCACAGGCTCTCAGCATAGCCTTGGACATCGGATTGTGGGAACAACGAATGGCATTGAACCCTGCCTCTTTCAAAATGCGTACACGGCGCTCTTCGGCATCTACAAAGTTGCAGGCTCCCAGGATACCATTGTCATGATGGATACAGCCTCCGCGCAGCAACGTTTCTTTGCCGTTCACGAAAAATCCGTTCGTGCTCCATGCTAAAGTACGAATGCCGAATTCCTCGCTGCACTCATCCACCTGTTCTCCGTTTTCTTCCAGCAACACCTTGCACAGATATAGATTCGGATGCTCTGCATCCCAAAGTTTCGCGTCCGCAATGGTTAACACAAACTCTGTTTTTCCGTCATCGGCAACAGCAGCCGATGCAGATGCCGCTTTTGTATCTCCGTCCAAAATGTCAATCTGGATTTTGTCTCCTCCGACAGTCTCTACTTCCACTTTCACTGTCTGCGCATCCACAGCCGTCACTTTCACACCTTCCGGTTTGATATGGGATGCATTCGCCACATAAAGCTGCACCTCACGATAGATTCCGCTGCCGGAATACCAGCGGCTGTTCGGACATTTGCTATTGTCCGCAATCACTTTCAGTTCATTTTCTTCTCCGATTTTTAAACCGGAAGACAAATCTACATAAAAGTTAGAATATCCGTATGGCCGCTGCGCAATCAACTCGCCGTTCAAATACACTGAGGCATTCTTGTATACTGCCTCAAACTCAACAAGTACTGTCTTTCCTTCCCACTCCGAAGGAGCTGTGAATTTCTTTGTGTAAATATACTTGCCGCCTTCAAAATATCCGCTCGCTCCTCCTGTTTTTGCCTCCTTGCTGCGTGTTTCATAAATCATCGCATCATGCGGAAGATTCACTTCTTTTACGTTTGTTTCGCATCCTTCTTTATAGACGCTCCACCCCCGGTTGAAATCCTGTTTCACCATTGCCGTTCTCCTCCTTACCAATATTTGGTTATAGGTCTATTTTACACATATCGATTCAAAAAATCAACACTCATCTGAAAGGACTTCACCGGGTCTTTGTCCACCCAGTTTTTGTGGCTTTCCAAGATCACCGCATCCACACCATTTTCTTTGGCAATCGCTACCATCTCCGTCAGATTCATATTGCCATAGCCAAGCTCCATGCTGTCGGACTTTAAAATCTGTCCAGCCACGCCACTCACCCGGCTGCCCCGATCATTGATATGGTACAGTTTCATCCGGTTTCCCAAACGTCTCATCAGGCCAATCGTATCCACGCCTGCCTCAGTCGGCCAATAGGAATCAAACTCAAAATTCACATACTCCGGGTCTGTCTTTTCAAGAATCAGGTCATAGGCAGTCTTACCCGGCTCGACTTTGCGGAACTCACAATTATGGTTGTGGTACAATAGAGAAATACCGCCCTCCTTCAACAACTTTCCTGCCTGATTCAGTTTATCAATCATCTCCAGTACCGCAGTTTTGTCCGAAAAGTCAAACCGGTTCATCCCGGTAATGACCACATAATTGGTATGGAAACTCTTCGCCTCATCGATAATTTCCTGCGGTGCACGTAAAATACTGCCCAAATCCTCATGGACGCTGACCACCTGCAAATCCGACTCCGACATCAGTTTTTTCCAGTCCAATTTTCCCGTCTTTCCTATCGGCATCCCGGCAAGTGTTGTCAGGATACTCACAATCGGCGGCATCTTCTTAATCATGAATCCATTCAGTTCAATTCCGTCATAACCTGCCTCTTTCATCAGTCTCATGGTTTCCTTTGCCTTTTCCTCGCTCCCCATGACCGAGCCCAACTGAATCATCTGCACTGCTTTTAATATCATATCAAACACTCCTCTTTTCTCAAATGTCTGTCAATGACAACGGTCAAAGTAGGTGGTATCCGACTTTGACCGCTGATTAGTAACTTATCAACACCATTTATTCTGCTTTCGGAATCTGCTGCAACGCCGCATTGAGCTGTTTTACCTGTTCCTCAGTCACTGCATCTCCTGCCTGTTTGAGCATACTCTCCAGACTCATCGCCGCCATCATCTTCTGCAGTGCCGGATTGTCCTTCACACTTTCTGCCACATCACCGCGTTTGGCTGATGCTCCGTCCATCAATTTGTTCACAATCGCTCCTGCCACCGGATGACTCTTCAGTACTCCCAATGTGTCTTTTATGGAGAAATATCCCGGTTTGAAATCCTCTTTGTCAAACCAGTTGACAACGCCGCCTTTCTCTCCGAACTGGTATGCCATATTCGGCTCTGCCACCTTGCGTACCTTGATGCTGTCACTTAAATCACCTGATTTTGCCGTAATCTCATGCTCACCACTAAGAGGCACTTCAAAAGTAAACAGATATTTTCCACTCTTTGTTTCTTTCTCTTCGCCATCCACGAAAAGCGTCACCTGCGGCTGGTTCGAATATACTTTTACTTCTGTTACTTCTTCTGCCCGGTCCACATATCTGCTGCCGCACACATGCACGAACGGTTCTTTGCTCCAATGTGCCTTGTACACATAGAATGCATCTTTCTTCAGCTTGCGGTCCATGGTTACCAGACCTTTCTGATTCTGTCCGTTCTTGCCGCCCTCATCGCGTCCGTCCGCTGCAAAATCAAACATATTCCATACATGTGTTGCCCACATAAACGGGCGTGCCTCAATCATATTAATGATATGGTCATGGTACACAACCTGATAGCTCTCTGTATAATCGCCACGTTCAGGCGCAGACGACTGATATGCTGCGTTGGCATCCGCGCCGTACTCGGAAAATCCGATGCAGCGGTCAGGATACTTTTCATGATACTCGTCAAAGAAACTGTCATTCTGCGGCAGCTCACCCAGATACCAGCCAAAATACAGATTATAGCTGGCAATATCCGGAAGATTGACAAGCGGGCTTTCAATCTCCAGCATAAACACATGAGCCATAGTGGTCGGACGGGTCTTATCCAGACTGTGGCACAGGTCGTTGAGCAGTCTGTGGTTCTCCAGCAAATCATCGGTCACCCCGCCGCTGGCACTGATTTCGTTGGATAATCCCCAGCACACGATACAAGGATGATTGTAATTCTGTACCACCAGTTCTTTCATCTGACTCAATGTGTTTTCACGTCCATTCGGCATATGCTGTGTGATATACGGAATCTCCGCCCAGGTAATGATACCGCGCTCATCACACAAATCATAGAAAAACTGTGCGTGCTGATAGTGTGCCAGACGAATCGTGTTCGCCCCCATTTCCATAATAATGTCCAAATCTTCTTCATGCATTTCTTTTGTTAATGCATTGCCCACTCCCAGTCTGTCCTGATGACGGGACACACCGCGCAGCGGATATGATTTACCGTTCAGGAAAAATCCTTCATTCGGGTCAAAAGCAATTGTGCGGCAGCCAAAGCGGGTGGAAATCTCATCCCCACTGTCAAGAGCCGCTTTCATCGTATACAGGTATGGGTCTTCCACACCGTTCCACAGATGTACATTCTCCAGAGTAAACACTGCGCACGCCATGCCGTCTTTTACTTCCGCCTCTGCACATTGTCCGTCCACGCTGAATGTAACGGTCTTAGCCGGTCCCTCTGTCCACGTTTCCACAGTTACTTTCGCATTGTTTCCTTCGATTTCCGGTGTCACCTTGATACCGGGTCCTCCGGCGTACCCGAGAGCGAAATGTGCTTTTGGCACAATCAGCAAATTTACTTCCCGATACAGACCGCCGTAGAAGGTAAAGTCCGCTTTCTGCGGATATACTCTGTCATTGTCGGAATTGTCCACGGACACTGCCAGTTCATTTTCCTCTTTCAAATACTCCGTGATATTCACGCGGAAAGTAGAATACCCGCCTTCATGATGTGCCAGTTTTTCACCATTTACATACACGTCTGCAGTCATCGCAGCTCCGGTAAACTCCAGCCATGCCTCTTCATCTTCCGAAAGTGTCGGAACATTCAGTTCCTTCGTGTACCAGCAGGTTCCGCGGTAATAATCATTTCCGCCGTCCTGCCCGTCCTTGGCATTCCATGTGTGCGGCAACGTCACTGCCTCTCCCTGCGCCGCAAGTGCAGCCGATGCAGTTTCCGCTGATTTTACAAACTTCCAATCTTTGTTCAATAATGTAATGTTACGCATCGCTATCTACCTTTCTCACTAAAAAAATCTTTCAGTTACTATGAGTATTGTGAGGGCGCTGTCTTCGCCACCTTGTGGCTGAAACAACGCCCCCTTCTTTATCACTTAGTCCATATGTAATTTTACATTAACTATTTAGGCGACCAGCGCACACTTCTTATGCCTGCTGCGCTTGTTCTGCTTTCTTTCTGTCCGCAACATTCTTTGCTACCTGAACCATTCTCTCTTTATCCAGCGAATAGAACTTCATGGCAATAACGTTAATCAGCCATCCGATAATCGGAAGTATGTTTGTCAACCCAACTGCCAGAATCAGAATCGGCCAAGTCGGAGTATCTCCCATCTGCGGTACTCTCGTTGCAGTATATCCTACCAATGTAATAGCCGCACCTGCAATCAGGGACGAAGTGGAAGTAATTAACTTATCAATAAAGTTGTATACACCACCCAGAACTGCCGGGAAGAAATTTCCGGAACGCTCCAGCTCATAATCCACAACGTCTGCTCTCATGGTATTGCCGGTTGTAGTCAGAATCATTTTTACAGCCGTAAATCCAATCTGGATGACACACCAAATCATCAACAACGGTCCCATCACACCAAGCTTGGACATTCCCTTCGGTCCAAGGATGACACAGAATACCGTTGAAATGATACCCAGAATAATCGCTGCCCAGGACCATACGATGGTCGATTTTTTTGCACCATATTTTGCCACAAACAGACCACCTAAAAATGCGAAAGCCAAACCTACAAACATGGTCACATTACCGACCATCTGAGATGCTTTATAGCTGCCAATCAATACACCGGTCATCAATGTCGTTACAACCGACTGTGTACCAATCTGCTGTGCAAACTTATCCGAGATACAGGTCAGCATATACATCTGTGTCTCTCTGTTATCTTTCAAAACTGCCGCGATATCCTTGAAAGAAACACCTGCTTTTTTCTTTTTCTCAATAGCCTCTTCCGCTTTTGCACCACCTATTGCTGCCCATGTCTCCGGCACATCGACTTTACGAACCGCCCAGCAAGTAAGCAACATGAAAATACCAGCAATAATTACATAACAGGTAGCCATATCACCCAGACATGCCAGATTGTACTGATTGTCATGTTTCGGCAAAATAAGGAATGCGCAGATATTTCCCAGAACCATCGGGGTTACATAGGAGAAAATTGTGGATATCAGACCTACCATCGGGCGCTGTGTCGGATCGTTTGTGATAACGATACCGATGGTTCCGGCACCCATACCGTTGATGGTGTAACCCATGATATACACTATATAAATCAAAATAAATACGACAACACCTGCCACGCCGCTAAAGATACCTGCAGCCCATTTGTACATCAGCATAACACCCAATGCTGCCAATGCCCAGCCGCTAATCAGGAAAATCCGAATTTTCGGAAGTTTCGGTGACATTTTTTCAAATGCTGTTGCAATTGCAGCATCTGTCACACCATCAAAAATACGCATTCCCATCAAGATTCCGCCCACGAGTACGTTGCCAATTGCATATCCCTGCGGACCGATAAAACTTGCCCAAATCATCATCATGTAGAATACGATTCCGCATCCAGCATTCGCCTGACCCAGAATCAATTGTACTAATGACGCTTTACGGTACTTCACACCGTCACGTGCACTGGCGTTTAATATGTTTCCTTTTTTCTCTGCCATTTTGCATAGCCCTCCATTTTCCTTTTTTGTGTAGATTGTTATTCAACACTTTCTTCACTGCCATTGATTATAAACATTTTATAAATTCTATGTATCAGTATATTCGCGTTTTTGTTCGCAAATTTGACAAGTTTTTGTATGAATTACAGTCATACAAGGAAAAGAAGGAAACTGCGGTATGTACCTAATTCCACAAATCCGCATTTCCGTAATGCGCATCCAGTTCCGTGGAAAACCATCTTCCATTCATGACATGCGCAATCACTGCCTTTTTCGCACTTTCCGAAATTGTAGTGTCCGCATCCATTTCTTCAAACACCTGCTGATAAGATGATATTAACACATCCTCCATCTGCGCCGTTGCAGAATCTTTTGTTGCATCAAGTACCATATATTGCTCTTTCGCCGAATCATACTGCTCCCATGCTGTCAAATTATCCCCATTCGGATTCCCATCCTTGCTGTCCATGAAATTTTTCACATAGTCATTCAGCATATCTGTAAGCTGTTTACCACCTTCTGAGCCAAAACTGTCCGCAAAGGCAGAACGCAGACCAGATGTCGGCTCAAGGAAAGAAATGATTATTCCATGATAAGCACCTAATGCAAAGCCCGGCATTTTCGAAGAATCATGTCCGAAATCACACTTCAACGCATAGATTGGTGCATCATAACCTGCTTTCTTCATTCTTTGGGCCGATTCAATCGCATTAAAATACCCATACATTTCACTTCCGTATTTTTGTCCAAACGCCCGCGCGGCTGACAATTCTTCTTCCGCAATCGTTCCGTCTTCGTAAACCTTGCCACTGTTGAACATCGAAAATTCATCTGAACCGGTAGTCAGAAGCACCGGAACATCATTATAATTTTCAGTATCAAAACCTTCTTCAGGTATCGTAACACCATCTGCGAACAAATGTGGAAATGCACTCATGCGGATTGAGGCGCCACCCACTGCCAGCATAAGTCTTTCTTCGGAAATAGAATACAAGTATTCTTTCACATCCTCAGAAGTTGTCAAAAGCCACGCTGCCGCATCCTCTTCTGTTGCTGCCTTTCCATCTTCTACTGCCAGCGGAGCAATAAAAGAAGCAATTTTTTTCTGGCTCAGCTCCACATCTGCAACCGTCATACCTCCGCTGGATACAATTGCTTTCTGAAACAGTCCCTCAAATGTCGGGGAGATCAACATTGCCATTACATCCCTGCCACCTGCCGAATGTCCGGAAATCGTCACATTATTTGCATCTCCCCCAAATGATTCAATGTTATCACGTACCCATTCCAAAGATCTTGCCATATCCAAAAATCCATAATTGCCCGATGTGCCTTCCTCAGTCTGCAAAACCGGCAGGCAGTTAAACCCAAGTAATCCCAAACGATAGTTGACATTTACAACAATACACGAATTTCTCTCTGCCAATGCATACCCTTTCAAATCTCCTTGTGTTGATCCGGTCTGATTGTTTCCACCGTGAAAAAATACCAAAACCGGTAGTTTTCCATCATTTTCTGTCGGAGCATACACATCCAGATTCAGGCAGTCTGTTGTTCCCACAGCCTCTTCTCCCGAACCCTGTAATGCCTGTTCTCCTATTTCTGTACAGTCCATCACGTCTCCCCAGTTTTCCGGGTCTGAAGGAGCTTTCCAACGCAGTTCTCCCACCGGTTCGGCTCCATACGGAATATGATACCACGCCATAATTTCAGTATCCTCTATCATTGTTCCTTTCACATCCCCAAACATGGTGGAAACTACATCACTTTGGACATACTTTTTTTCCTTCACATCCGTTCCACCATTCGTTTCACCTTTGCTGTTTCCACATCCCGCCAGCAGCGATACTGCCATAGCACCTGCCAGCACAAGTGCCATCCACTTTTTCTCTTTCATAGCTTTTTCCTTTCCTATCTTATTTTTCTCTGCCATCATTCCTATCCTCCTTCTTTTGATGACCTTGATTTTAATTTCCATCAATATAACATACCGTTTCTTTTCTCAAAATAACAAATTAGCTTTTTTGTATTTTAATTTGCTTTTCTTTTTTCTTCTTTTCGCATTTTTTTGATTTATTCGGTATTTAACCTTTACATTTCTCCGACTGTTTATATATAATGAGAATTAAGAAAATGTCAGATTCGAAAGATTCCATCTGATATACGCTCCGCGAGGATATGCAGGGATTTGGATCAGAATGATACCCGCTTTGCAGACCCGAATTCCGCACCAAGGCTCGCAAGCGCGTCTTGAATATATTTTTTGAGGAGGAAAACGAGCATGCTTTTAAGACAGGATATCGATATTATCAAATTTTTACAACAGGTAAAACGTTGCCGTGACGAAGTTCTTTTTGAGACGACAGAAGGTGACCGTCTGAATCTGACTTCTACGTTGAGCCAGTATGTGTTCTGCTCGATTGCCAGCCATCCGGAATACTGGACAGACAGCACCATCACCTGTAAGAACACAGAAGATTATCAGTTATTGACAGATTATTTATATGAGAGGAACGCATAAATGAATGTGCGCAAAAATCTGGAGCTATTTCAGGAATTAATCAGTTGCAGTCAGTCGTTGTACTTGTGGACTTACAGTCCTGATATGCAGCTTTTGCATACCACCTGCCCGGATTCCGAAGCCAGCGGCGACTATATTTTCATGGATGACCAGATTGGTCCCCTGATAGAATACAGCAAAGAGGGGCATTATCCTCTCGTCCTTCCCAGCTTTTTGAATGTCTTGTGGGTAGCGGCTTTTGAGCGGGAAAAATCAACGGGAGAATTACTGCATATCCATATCATCGGTCCGATGTTTTCCGGTGAGAATTCCCAGCAGAAGATTCGGGAAAAATTGGAATCCCGCAACTGGACAGTCCATTCCCGTCTGATGGTGCTTAAACATCTGGAAAATGTTCCGATTGTTCCGAGCAACCTGATGTTTCAGTACAGCATCATGCTGCACTACTGTATTACCGGCGAAAAGATTTCAAGCAGTGATCTGGTATACTCTTCGATGTATGGAAACACTGACGAAAACACGGATGCTATCAGGAATGTTTCAAAGGAACATCTGGGGATCTGGGCTGCCGAACAGGATTTGTTAAACGCCATCCGCACAGGCAATTCCGACTACCGCAAGGCATTTAATAAATCTTCAAATTTAAGCTATGGTATCAAAATCACAACAGCAGACGCATTACAGGCCGCCAAATATAATCTGATTACCCTGATTACGCTTTGTTCACGTGCAGCCATAGAGGGCGGGCTTTCTCCATCACTTTCCTACAATCTCTGCGACTATTATTCGCAGAGAGTCATCGATGCCGGTACAATTTCCGAAACCAGTTCACTGGCCAATATTCTGATAGGAGACTATATACGTAGGGTGCAGGAACTACATATACAAAACAACATTTCCAAAACTGTACAAAGCTGCTGTGACTATATCAGAACACATATTGGCGAGAAATTCACGATTGACTTTCTCGCTGCCCGCGCAGGATATACGGAATACTATTTTTCGCGCAAGTTCAAGCAGGAAACAGGCATGAGCCTCAATGATTTTATAAAACAGGAAAAAATCAGAAAGGCAGAGCTTTTGCTCTCCACCACAACGATGAGTATTCAGGACATCAGCACTGAGCTCTCCTTCAATTCCCGCAGCTATTTTTCGGAAGTCTTCCAGAAAGTGACCGGAGAATCTCCGGGAGAATATCGAAAAAGGCATTTGAAGATTTAAACTTTTTCAAATCAGTTCAAAAAAGACAGCCGGAAAGGCATTTCTTCCTTTCCGGCTGTCTTCTCTTTTCAAACATATCTGCTATTAAAATTCATACATTCCCGCAGTCACGCTACTTTCTCTTCCATCCGGCAGTACAATCTTTGCACTGACATTTGCAGGAATTACAATCTCATATTTTACCTGCTCCCCTTCATATCTCCAACTGCTCTCAATCTTTCCGATTGGAGACTGATAGGATGCTTTTGCATATTTCAGCAAAGGACAGGGCTGAGGAGCAATCGTGACTTCTGCCCCTTCTACCCGGATTCCGCATATACCGCCAATCATCCATCCGGAAATCGCACCGTAAGAATAGTGATTCAAAGAAGCATGTACCGTTTTGTCTTCTTTTACGCCGTCCCATGTCTCCCAGATAGTCGTTGCTCCCATCTTCACCTCATACAGCCAACTCGGAATCGTATCCTGTAAAAGCAGGCGGTATGCAGTCTCCACATATCCATATTTTGTCAACATCTCACACAAGAACGGGGTTGAAAGGAAACCGGTATTCAGATGGTATCCGTTTTTTATCACCAACTTGTTGAGGTCTGCCGCAGCCTGTACAGCGTCTTTCTCCTCCAGTAAACCAAATGCCAGCGGACGGACGTACATACACTGCCGCTCAGATGTAATTTTTCCGTTGTCCGTCTGTGTAAACTGAAATGCTTTCTTTGCATATTCAGAAACTTCAGCAAAATGTTTTGCATCCTCTTCTTTTCCCAGGATCTGTGCAATTTTACTTAACATTCCGGCAGAATACGATAAATAGGCAGTCGCCACTCCGGTCTGTCCGTTCTGTTCCACACCTTCCACGCCGACCCCCGGCTCACACCATTCACCATAATCCACGCCATTGTCAATACAGTAATCTTTATACGGATTCTTCTGCGCTTCTTCCGTCGTACTTCCGGCCTTCGCACGATTCTCCAGATAGCCTGCCCATCCTTTCATCATTTCATAATTTTCTTCCAAAATCCGCACATCCTTGTATCTTTGATACATTGTATAGGGAACAATCACCGAGGCATCTCCCCAGCCTGCAGACCCACTGAGCAGTTTTCCGAAAAAGCTTTCATTATTATTAATCGGGGAAATGTTTCTAATCTGTCCCTCCGGATACTGATTGATACGACACTCACCCAGCCATTTGCGAAATACCGGATAACAATCCATCAGATAAAGCCCTGTATTTACAAATACCCCCGCATCTCCTGTCCAGCCTGCACGCTCTCTCGTAGGGCAGTCAGTCGGCACGTCGCAGAAATTTCCTTTTTGACTCCAGATACTGTTTTTAAACAACTGATTCACGCCCGCATCCGAGCATTCAAACTCTGCAGTCTGCTCCATCTCGGAATACACTGCGATTGCCGTAAATTTCGCCCCCGAAAGCTCCACATCCGTCTCCAGTTTTGCATAACGGAATCCAAAGATACAAAAATGGGGTTTATAAATATTTTTTCCCTCTTTACAAATGTAAGTCACTTTCTGGAAAATACCACCCTCCACATGGCGCTCTCCAGGCTGATAATTCTCTATCGTAAAATTGCCGTTCTCATCCAATGTTTCCCCGTGCTGCAGCATGATCGTCTGTCCGGCATGAGCTGTTACTTCAAATTCTACATACCCGGCAATATTCTGTCCGAAATCAATCACCCGTTCCCCATTCGGTGTAGTTATAATTTTTCCTTCAAAGCGTTCAAATTCTTCAATCGGCACCGAATTTGAGCAAACCAGATTTGTGGTTCCAAACTCTTCTATTTTAACTTCATGCCAGTCTGTCAGTTCTTCCTTGCGGGCATCATATATTTCTCCCTGACACATATCGCTTTCCACAATCGGACCACTCTGTGTTGCCTGCCATGTCTCATCAGACACGCACACGGTCTGTTTGTCCACTTCCAACTGCAAATACAAGGATATATCTGTTCCAAACAGATTGCGTACACCTTCTACTCCGGCAGCACTGCGGTACCATCCATCTCCCAAGATCACCCGGATTTCATTTTCCCCATCCTGCAAAAGTGCTGTCACATCATAGGTCTGATAGGATAATTTTTCTTGATAATTTCCGGTTCCCGGAGCAAACACAAAATTGCCGATTCGTTTCCCATTTAAATATGCCTCATATGTACCATGGCAGGTAATATATGCTCTGGCAGATTTTCCCTGTTTTACCTGAAATGTCTTCTTAAGAACACTTGCCGACTGACGCTTTTGCGAATCCGTCTCCAGCTCGGGGTTCACCCATTTTGCACAGAAATCTTCCTGTTTCAAAAGCCCGGTCTCAAAAGTTGCAGGGCTGCTCCACTCTCCGCTTTCATCATTTTCGTCCCACAGGCGCACGCTCCACGTCACCTGCTGTCTGCTCTGTACATCGCCGCCATAGTAAGTATACATGTTGCTGCCCGATACTTTACCGCTGCTCCAAAGAAGTGTATCTCCTTCCATTGCCCTTATCTCATATGCACTCTGTTTGACCCCGCCATGACAGTTCCACGAAAGATATGGTCTTGTCACGTCAATTCCCAGAGGGTTTTTCATATGTTCCGTTTTTAATCTGATTGCCTGCATCTTCTCTTCTCCTTTTCTTCGATTTCTCTCCACGTTTTTTCCATATTACATAAGCTGCCCGACAAATGAGCCAGACCGGACCCACAGACATCAAAATACATGCAAGCATATATTTTATGTTCACTTGTCCTTTGGCTCATTATATATTAGAAACAAGTATTCTTGTGTTAAGTTTTTATGGATTTTATCTGTTTTTTTGTTAGTTTCCAGATTTTTACATAATAAATAGGATATTTTTATATTCCCAGCAACTATTTCTTTGTGCATTTCATAAAAAACGTAGTTTTTTTGCACAAAAATGTGGAAATTCTCAGGGAAAAATTGTATAATATACTACATAGAAAATGAAAGAGAGGGTTCACTATGAAACAAAACAATATGTTAGCAATGATTTTAGCCGGTGGACGCGGAAGTCGTCTTCACGACTTAACGAACAAGGTTGCAAAACCGGCTGTTTCATATGGGGGAAAATACCGTATCATCGATTTTCCGCTCAGTAACTGTGCAAACAGCGGAATTGATGTTGTCGGTGTACTGACACAGTATGAATCCGTACTGCTTAACAGCTACGTTGCTGCCGGCGGACGCTGGGGTCTGGACGCGAAAGACAGCGGTGTGTATGTACTTCCTCCACGTGAGAAAGCAGATGCAAATCTGGATGTGTACCGCGGCACGGCGGACGCCATTTCACAGAACATCGACTTTATTGACAATTATGACCCGGAATATATTCTTGTACTTTCCGGTGACCACATCTACAAGATGAATTATGCCAAGATGTTGGACTACCACAAGAAGAATAATGCCGACGCTACGATTGCCGTTATCGGCGTTCCGATGAAAGAGGCAAGCCGTTTCGGTATCATGAACACGGATGAAGACCTTCGTATCAACGAATTTGAAGAGAAACCGGCACAGCCAAAGAGTAATCTGGCGAGCATGGGAATTTATATCTTCAGTTGGAAAGTTTTGAGAAAACTCCTGATTGCCGATATGAAAGATCCGGATTCTCACCATGACTTTGGTAAGGATATCATCCCGACGATGCTGAACTCAGGTAAGCGTCTGTTTGCGTACAAGTTCAAAGGTTACTGGAAGGACGTTGGAACCATTGATTCTCTCTGGGAAGCAAACATGGATCTTCTGGACTCCAACAACGAACTGGATCTGAATGACCCGACATGGAAGATTTATACGGAAGATATTACCACCCTGCCGCATATCATCGGACCGAATGCAGATATCAACCGTGCATTCATCACACAGGGTTGTGAGATTGACGGTGAGATCAGGAACTCCGTATTATTCACCGGCGCAAAGGTTGGTACCGGTGCAAAGATTATTGACAGTGTACTGATGCCGGGTGCAATCGTAGAGGAAGGTGCTGTCGTTACACGTGCACTTGTTGCTGACGGAATCAAAATCGGCAAAGAAGCGGTGGTAGGCAGTGCCGACAGTGAAAATATTGAACTTGTTGCAAAACGTGTAAAGGGGGTAGAATAATATGTGTAATGCATTAGGAATTGTGAATTTTTCCGGAAGTCATATCCACGTAGAAGGATTACAGGATTATCGCCCGATTGGTGCATTTTCCTTCCTCGGAAGATACCGTGTCATCGACTTCCCGATTTCAAATATGAGCAACAGCGGAATTGAATATATTCAGATTTACGCAAACAAACAGCCGCGTTCACTGGTAGAACATGTTGGAACCGGCCGTCACTACAACATCAACTCTAAACGTGGTGACTTACATATGTTATTCTCCGAAACCAATATCGCGAACCCGATTTATGACACTGATATCGCTGCTTATGTGAACAATAAGCAATATATTAAGCGTGCACATCAGGACTATGTCATCATTGCACCAAGTTATATGGTTTATTCCATGGACTACGATGAACTGCTTCAAAGCCACGTTGATTCCGGAGCCGATGTCACCCTGGTATATCATTCAGTTGACAACGCAAAAGAGAATTTCTTAAATTGTGATACTTTGAATTTGAACAAGCAGAAGGGTGTTCTTTCCATCGAAAGAAACAGAGGAACCGCAAAGAGCAAAAATATCTTCATGGACACTTATGTAATGAAGAAAGATTTGTTTCTGGAATTGATTGAGAAAGCACAGAAGATTTCTTCTATGTATACGTTGCCGCAGATTGTAAATAATCAGTGTGAAGAACTGGATGTCCGCGGCGTTGCACATCGTGGATACTTTGCATCCATCACGGATTTCAAGAGCTACTACGATGCCAACCTTTCTCTGATTGATGCAAAAAACAGAGCTACTCTGTTTGACGAGGAATGGCCGATTTATACACGTACCAACGATTCCTGCCCGACCCACTATTTTGAGGGTGCAAGCGCAAAGACCTCCATCGTATCCAACGGATGTATCATTGAAGGCAGCGTAGAGAATTCTATTATCGGACGTGGATGCATCATTAAAAAAGGTGCTGTTGTGAAAAACAGCATCATTCTTCCGGGCGCTGTGATTGGCGAAGATGTACATGTGGAGAATCAGGTAGTTGACAAATATGCCCAGATAATTCACGTAAAAGAAATCATTGGTGATCCTGAAAATCCGGGATATATCAAAAGAGAAGACAGAATCTAATCTTTTACAGTTCGCTTATTGGACTGATATGGATTTCGTTCAGCTACCCCGCTCACAAATGAGCGGGGATTTTTTTATGTGAAACAATGAGCCAACGGGCTGTTTGCAGACATTTGGAGACTGTCGCGATAACAAGCGAAACTTGCAAAGCGTGTTTCATCTCGTTGTTGCTATACAATGAAAAAGGAAGAGCTGCATTGCTGCAGCTCAAAAGGGGGAAAAAGTTTATGAAAAAGTGTTCTTTATCTTTGAACAATTCTAGTATAGCCGACAGGTATGTAAAAAGTATGATATAAATTTGAACGATTTGTAAACAAAAACAGAATTATTTGTGACATGAAGCCAGGAACCATTTTTGCTCTGCTCTCATATACTGAACAGAATAACAAAACTTTTCTGATTCAGGAGGAGAATATGAAGAAACACCTGTTTCCACTGTTTCTCGCACTCGCACTGCTTGCCGTCTCGCTGACTGCATGTACATCCAAACCGGCTGCTGTCGACAATGAACAAACCACAACGCCAAAAGATAATGTCAAACTAACAAAAGTCGTATTAAATGAAGTCGCCCATTCCATCTTTTATGCCCCGATGTACGTGGCAATTGAGGAAGAATATTTTCAGGATGAAGGTTTAAGCCTTGAACTGGTCACTGGTTTCGGCGCAGACAAGACAATGACCGCCGTACTGTCCGGTGAGGCGGATATTGGTTTTATGGGAGCGGAGGCCTCCATCTACACATATAATGAGGGAGCCAATGATTTCGTCGTCAACTTTGCACAGCTTACACAGCGAGCAGGCAACTTTCTGGTAGCCAGAGAAGAGATGCCTGATTTTACCTGGGAAGATTTGAAAGGTAAGACTATTCTCGGAGGCAGAAAAGGTGGTATGCCGGAAATGGTATTTGAGTATATTCTCAAAGAGCACGGTATCGACCCGGAAAATGACCTTACCATCAACCAGAATATCGACTTCGGTTCCACCGCTGCTGCCTTTGCAGAACAAGGCGCAGAGGCTGATTTCACAGTAGAGTTTGAACCCGGTGCCACAAAACTGGAACAGGAAGGAAAGGGCTACGTTGTAGCTTCACTCGGCAAGGACAGCGGCTACGTTCCATACACCTCCTTCTCTGCCAAACAGAGTTATCTTGCCGACCACCCGGATGTCATTCAAAGCTTTGTGAATGCACTGCAAAAAGGAATGACTTATGTTCAGAATCACACTCCGGAAGAAATTGCCGAAGTAATTGCACCACAATTTCCGGAGACAGACATTTCCACGCTCACTACCATTGTCACCAGATATTATGACCAGGATACCTGGAAAGAGAATCTAATCTTTGAAGAGGAAAGCTTTGACCTGCTGCAAGACATTCTGGAAAGTGCCGGAGAATTAGAAAGGCGGGCGGATTACAAAGATTTAGTGACCACGGAATTTGCCGAAAAAGCATCAAATCAATAGGACGCCTTAAAAGATTCATAGAGTTTGACTTGTCACCACTGCTCTTCTTGTGCTAGTATAGTGTTAAAATACGTCTATACTAGCACCAAAACAACTTGTACCATCTTACAGAAAGAAGGCATTTTTATGATTGACAAACGATTAGTACCTGTGGGCGGTCTTAAAAAAGAACCGTTCTCCGGAAGCCATCACGGAATGCGCTACTATATGTGCGCCGACGAGAACAAAGAAAATTTTTTTACTTATATCTACCCCGAACCATGGTCTTTTGAGAAAACTCCCGACGAAGAAAAGCAATGTGCGGTTTTTCCTATTACGGACGAGGGAATGGACAGCGCCATCCTCTGGCTGTTCGAGCAGTACGAATCGCAGAAAGAAAAATGGCATGCGGCCTCAAAAAACTGTATGCACATCGTAAAACAAAATAATTGAATACTGTTCATACCGGAACATCATTCCGTATGTCTCCTAAAATGATGAGGTGCCCGAATCTTCGGACACCTCATTATCTTCTCTCTGCATCAACCTGCCGACATTCTATTACTATCTGCCCGAAAAATGGCTGCCTGCTCATTGAATAAATCCCTTCTGGTATGCATTTTCACGGTTCCATGTATAGAGTTCCGCCGTCGTTGCATAGACATATGGATTCACATAGAAAATACCTAATATGCCAAATGTAATACCGGACAGCAAATACCACCCGAAGAAGGAAAGATCCAATACGAATGCGTTCCATTTCTGACCATCCATCATACGCTTACTGATCAAAAATGCCTCCGAGCGTTCCATTCCCGGATTCTCAGCCAAAATATATGGCACCATCATATATTCATAAGCTTTGATAATGCCCGGAATCACGAACAATAATGACCATAAGGCAACATATAAATCCATCAAAAACATAGTCAGGATTACATTTCCGGCATTGCCGCTTTTGTATACATAGCCTAATGTCCCGGCGGAAGGCTGCTCGGTCTGGTTCAAGATAAAGAACCTGTTGCCTCCGACAATGAGTGGATTGCCCACGAACACTTTCAGGAGGATTGAGAAAACTGCCGCAATCCCCATCAGTGCCGATAGGATGACCACAAACGTCGAGTTTAAAATTTTTCCTACACCAAATCCATCGTTATAGCTAAAATCATTTCCAAAATTGTCAGAATAGTAATATTCGTCATAATAACTGCCGGTAGTATTGTTCTGATTAAACTGATTCCTTACCGAATTGGCACCAACATTGGCAAAACCGCCGCCAAAAAGGAAAAGCACCAACGCCACCAACACTGCCGACCAGTAATTCCGCTTGAACGCAATCTTGCCCCGCATCTTTAATTCTTCTCTTGTCCACATAATCTTTCCTTCTTTCACTTTATAAGAATTTTGAAAACAACAGCGGACTTCTACCTGCTGTTTTCTCTAACATCACTCTTATTTTATCACACTGATATCAGCCAATCAAGCTGCGGATTGTTTTTTACATTTCCGTATTTTAATGTACACCAATCACATCAAAGAGATATTTCCCAAATCTTTCATCCATGCAGACACACAGGCATCACTTGGCATCCGCCAGTCTCCGCGCGGGGAAAGCGCTACTGTTCCTACCTTCGGCCCATCGGGCAGGCAGGAGCGTTTAAACTGCTGTGAGAAAAATCTCCGGCAGAATGTCTCCAGCCACTTGAGAATCGTCACGTTATCATACTTTTTGTTAAAAGTCAGTTCCGCCAGCCTGAATATTTTACTCGGCTCATATCCAAAACGCAGCATGAAATATAAGAAGAAATCGTGCAGCTCATACGGTCCCACCAAATCTTCTGTCTTCTGGGCGATATTTCCATTCTTAGGAGGCAGAAGTTCCGGGCTGACAGGGGTGTCAAGCACGTCATAAAGTACTTTCTTCAGTTTTTCATCTGCTGTCTCGTCCGCGGCATACTGCACAAGATGGCGAACCAATGTCTTCGGCACCGATGCATTGACTCCATACATGGACATATGATCACCGTTATAAGTCGCCCAGCCAAGAGCAAGTTCTGACATGTCCCCGGTTCCGATGACCATGCCGCCGTTCTTGTTGGCAATATCCATCAATACTTGTGTTCGCTCCCTCGCCTGCCCATTTTCAAAGGTCACGCTGTGGTCAGACATATCCTGCCCGATATCCCGGAAATGAACACGTACCGCCTCGGCAATCGGCACTTCCATCAATGTCGCGCCCAACTGCTCCGCCATCCTGCAGGCATTCTGATACGTACGGTCAGTGGTTCCGAAACATGGCATAGTCACCGCATAGATATCCGTTTTATCCCGCTCAAGCATTTCAAACGCCCTCGCGGTCACCAACAATGCCAGTGTCGAGTCCAGCCCTCCGGATATTCCCACAACAGCCGTCTTTGCACATGTATGCGCCAGCCGTTTCTTCAGTCCCATCGCCTGAATAGTCAATATTTCTTCACAGCGTCTGGCTCTCTCTCTCTCATCCTGCGGCACAAACGGCTGCTGAGGAAATGTTCTGGTAAGCTCTGTCTCGTCACATTCGATATAAAATGGAATGCGTACCAGTTCTCGTTCCCCGCTGTTCTGAAACGTCGTATTTTTTCTTCTTTCACCAAGCAGACGCTGTATATCTATTTCCGTAAAAATAATATCGTTTTTAAAGCGTCTCGATTCTGCCAGAATCGTCCCATTCTCGGCTATGATATTATGTCCGCCAAATACCAAATCTGTCGTTGATTCGCCTTCCCCCGCATTGGCATAAATATACCCGGCAATCAGTCTTGCAGACTGCCCGCAGATCAGTTCCCGGCGGTAGCTATCTTTTCCGATGGTTTCATCGCTTGCTGAACAATTGACAATCAGCGTTGCTCCTTCCAGCGCAGCCTGGATACTCGGCGGTATAGGTGACCAGACATCCTCACAGATTTCCGCAGCGACGACCAGATTTTCCATCGTTATCGACTGAAATAACAGCTGTGGACCAAATGGAATCGGTTCTCTCTCAAATAAAATATTCCGTACTTTCGCCGGTCACGGCGTAAACTGACGCATCTCGTAAAATTCACCGTAGTTAGGTAAAAATGTCTTTGTTGTAAATCCCAGGATTGCTCCTCGGTTCAACGCCGCAGCCACATTATAAATCTTGCCGTCCACCATCAGAGGTGCTCCGACAAACACCAGCATATCCTTGTCTTTTGTATATTCTGCAATCTGAATGACAGCTTCCCTTGCCGCCTGCAAAAGCACATCCTGAAAAAAGAGGTCGCTGCATGTATAACCGGTCACACACAGTTCCGGAAACACTACGATTTTCGCCCGCTCTGTTTCTGCCTCATCCATTGCCTCACATATCTTCTTGGTGTTGTATGACACATCCGCCACACGAATATCCGGTGTCGCCGCAGCCACCTTGACAAATCCCTGTTTCATGATTTCACCGTTCCTTTGACTTTTTCTGTTTTTCTGTCCTTCCGCCTTCAGCGAACTGCCTTTTTCAGCAGGTTTTTCAATTCTTCCACCTCAAACTTGTATGCCGTATTACAGAAATGGCATTTCACTTCAATCGGCTCTCCTTCATCAATCATACTCTGAATTTCTTTTCTTCCCACACTAATTATAGCTTTCTCAATCCGCTGTTTGGAGCAATTGCATGAGAACGCTGCCGGAAGTGTATCCGTAACCTCCATATCCAATCCCGCCAGCACCTTTGAAAGCATTTCCTCCGGTGTGTGCCCATTGTCAAGCATGGCTGTCACAGACTGTATATTAGCAATATTCTGCTCCAGACGGCTCAATACTTCTTCCTCTATAAACGGCATAACCTGTACGATGAATCCGCCTGCACAGCGCACGGTATTATCCTTTTCCATCAATACGCCCAGGCCAACCGAGGACGGAACCTGTTCGGATGTAGCAAAATAGTAGGTCAAATCTTCGGCAATCTCCCCACTTTGCAAAACCGTCTGTCCACTGTATGGTTCTTTCAATCCCATATCCTTGATGACATTCAAAAAGCCGGCCCCCAGAGCACCGCCCACATCCAATTTTCCGTTTTTCGGCGGAAGCATCACTTCCGGATTATGCACATATCCCTTCACCGACCCCTGGCTGTCCGCAGTGACAGTCAGCCCGCCAATGGGGCCAGCGCATTGAATCTGCAGCGTCAGCATATCTGTCGGATTTTTCATCATACTTCCCATCATCACTCCGGCCGTCAGGAGACGGCCCAATGCCGCTGTCGCCACCGGGCTGGTATCGTGATGACGTCTCGCCGTCTCCACCAATTCTGTCGTTGATGCGGCAAATGCCCGTATCTGTGCATTTGCCGCCGCTGCTCTCACGATATAATCTGACATTGTTTTTTCCTCCTACTATGAGCACTTAGCGCTCGTCTCTTGAGCGCTTACGTGCAAATGTACTCCGCAATTCTTGGCGAGGTCTTTCACAAGCCTAGACGCGCGGAGTTTCCTCCTACTATAAGCACTCATTTCCCGCATTCCCGGGCAATCACATATATCCGCTCGCTCTCAGCCCCCGGCGGCTCATGTGTGAATGCGTCGTATGCTGTCACAAACCGCAGCCCGGAACGGACAATCAACTCTCTGTCTCTTATACACATCTCCGAGCCCACGAGACCGTACTAGATCTCGT
>CALZPS010000004.1 GCA_945827765.1 uncultured Lachnospiraceae bacterium
ACGGTCTCGTGGGCTCGGAGATGTGTATAAGAGACAGTTTCCTTGCCAGCTGTCTCTCTGCAGCGTGCCGCAAATCGCTTTGCAAACATTGGATGTGAGCCAAAATATAAATGAGAAAATCCCGCAAATAAATTCCCTTTCATATGAACACATTCCCACTTCCGCCTCCCGTCCGGTTTCACCGCCAGACAATCTGCGCCGTTATCTGTACTGTCCCAATAGTGAAATTCATGCGCTCTGATTTCCTCCCCCGGATTTAAATACGTCCCTTTTTCCTTGGCATGCAAAGTAAGATACCCAAACCGCTGCAGGCGCTCAGTACGGTAGGCGCTTCCTTCTATCACCCCGCACATCGGAAATTTTTTCCCTTCTGTTCCTTCTATCTCCTGCTGCAGGTAAAGGAATCCGCCGCATTCTGCAATACAGGGTAATCCGCCTGTAACTGCCGTAAAAATCTGCCGGCGCATACTTTCGTTCTCCGCCAATTCTTTCGCGTACAACTCCGGATATCCGCCCCCGAGCAGCAATCCTTGTATCCGCTCTGGCAAATGTGCGTCTCTCAGCGGACTAAACGGCACCAGTTCGCAGCCCAGCCGCCGCAGGATTTCCATATTCTCTTTATAATAAAAACAAAACGCCTCATCATGTGCCACGGCAATTCGTACAGGCGGCACTGATTTATCATTTTCCACATTCTCTGACTGCATGTTTCCGATAGTTTCCGGCACTCTTCCTGCAATCTCTATGATTTTTTCTATATCAATCGTCTGCGACAGACATTCTCCCATCTCCTCCATTTGTCTGCGGATACCATCTTTTTCCTGAGGCAGTTTCAATCCCAGATGGCGGCTCTCCAGCCGGAAAATGTCTTTCTCCGGCACATATCCCACCACCGGTATTGAAAATCCTCTTTTTTTCAATTCACTCTCAATAAGTGACTTCATCCGCGGGTACAGCATTCCTGAAACACGATTCAAAAGAATTCCCTGAATCCCACTCTCCGCACGAAATTCCAACATGCCCAGCACAGAAGCAGCAGCCGACAATGCCATGCCTTTGCAAGGCACGACCAGAATCACCGGAATCCCCAACGTCTTCGCCACATCATAGGAACTGGCGGCATCCGACTCCAGCGTCATGCCGTCATAGTACCCCATCACGCCTTCCGTCACAGCAATTTCTGCCCTGCTGGTATGTCGTACATACAAATCTTTCAGCTCGTCCTTCTCACAGAAAAACAAGTCCAGATTTTCCGAGGGGACTCCTAATATTTCCCGGTGAAACATCGGGTCGATGTAGTCGGGTCCACACTTACATGCTGCTACCCGAAGCCCTCTTTGCTGCAACGCAGCTATCAGCGCACAGGTAATCGTTGTTTTTCCGCTGCCGCTCGCACCTGCAGCTATCATGAATCCCGGAATCTTCATTTTCCTTTCCACAACTGTCCATTCCATTCTGTTTATCCTGCTTTGTCTCCTTTTCTGCTCCTGTCTATCCCTTTTCTGCATCCGTTCCTGCCTCTATGATTCCTCTGGTCCGTCCGTAATGATATAGACAGGATTCTGCCCTGTCATCATATGATACGCCCCCATTTTCCGCGTCTTTGCCACCGAAAGCTGAGTAATCTCCGGGTCAGAGAGCAGCCCTTCTTCTGCCGCCTCCATGACCTCTTTTAATGTCTCCAGGGAAATGGCATTGATGACAATCCTGACCTGCGGATTTTTTTCTTTGACACAGGCAAGGATTTCCTTCAGTCTGCCACTGCTGCCCCCGATAAAGACATGTGTCGGCGGCTCAAGCCCCTCCAGCATCTGCGGAGCCTCTCCCACACGCACATCCACCCAGTCTGCACAAAACCTTTGCTTGTTTTTCTCAATCAGTTCCACAGCCTGCGGATTTTTCTCGACCGCAAATACCCGGATTTGCGGAGACTGTAACGCAGCCTCAATTGCCACAGAACCGGTACCTGCGCCAATATCATACAATACCGCATCTTTCGTCAGATGCAGTTTGCCGATACTCACCGTACGCACCTCTTCCTTTGTCATCGGTACCTGACCGCGAATCCACATTTCATCTGAGATGCTCTTATGCGCCCACTTCTGTGGTTTTGCATTTTCCACAAAGACACAGCAAAGCCCTTCCAAATCCTCCGGTTCCAAATCACTGCCGTATTTCACAATGATACTTTCCTGCGGATAAGACAAATCTTTCCCGATAGAAAATCGGACATTCTGCAATCCATAATATTTTATTTTTTCACAGACTTCCTGACCACAGCCCGCTGTCCCCATCAAAAGAAATGTTTTTTCCGAGGCTGCAATCATCTGGATATAGTTCTGTTTTCGCCCATGAATACTTACGAGTGCTGCATCCTCCCATGAGACCTGCAGTCTTGCCGCCAAATACGCCACGGAAGAAATCCCGGCACACACCTTCACCTCATAAGCGTTTAATATCTGACACAATTTCTTTGCCCCACTGTAAAAGCCCGGGTCACCGGACAGAACAATGGCAATTCTTTTTTCCTGCGGATGTGTCTCTATCCACGCATGGATTTCTTCGGCCTGATAGCTTTGAAACGTTGGCTTTTGCCATGCAGCAAGTGCCTCCAGCATCCGTCCGGCTCCGATGATCCGGTCGCACTCTGCCAGAATTTCTGTCTCTTCCTGTGTCAAAAGCGCTGCATTTCCCATTCCGATTCCCAGCAGATAAATCTGCTGTTTTGTGTTTTCTTTCTGATTCATATCACATATTATTCTTTCTTTCATATTTCATCCGGCTCTTTTTCCGATCCATGCAGCCGGTATCCCCGTGGTGTCACCATATGATTTCCGATTTTTCGGGTCTGCTCATTTCCGATATAGACTGTGGTGAACATATCCGCCTCCGTCTCCTTCAGCTCGTCAAGTGTCATACAAACACTGCTTTCTCCCTCGCGTCCGATATTTCGCACAAGTCCGCAGACCGTTTTGCCCTGTTTATATTCCAGTATGATTTTGCATGCTTTTTTCAAATAATCTTTTCTTCTTTTGCTCGACGGATTATAAAGGCAAATAACAAAATCAGCCATCGCTGCTGCCCTCAGCCGCCTCTCAATCTTCTCCCACGAAGTCAACAAATCACTTAAACTAATGACTGCAAAATCATGCATTAACGGTGCGCCAAGCACCGCTGCTCCGCCGATTGCAGCCGTGATTCCGGGCACAATTTCCAACTCAATGTGAGGATACTGCTCTCCGATTTCATACATCAATCCTGCCATCCCATAAACTCCGGCATCCCCGCTGCACACGATTGCCACATCAGCGCCCTGTACAGCCTCTGCAAATGCCATCCGGCAGCGTGTTTCTTCCTGCCGCATCGGCGTTGACAAAAAACGTTTGCCGGCAAATTCTTTCCGAATCAAATCGAGATAGACCGGATATCCTACAATAACCTGACAGCGCGTGAGCGCGCTCCTGGCCTCCTCCGTCATCTGCACTCCTGCACCCGGTCCCAGACCAACTACATATATTTTTCCCATAATTACTCCTGTGTTATCTGCCTGATTTAGCTCTGCCCCTGACGAAATCCGGTGGAAAAGGAAGGGTCATACAGTTTTGAGCGTTCATATTCACCACCCAGTACGTCTCCCACCACAATCAACGCCGTCCTGGTAATCCGGTTTTGTCTGGCCGTCTCGGCAAGATGTGCCACCGTTGTCCGATAGACCTTCTCTTCCGGCCAGGTCGCCTTGTAGACAATCGCCGCCGGGGTGTCCTTGTGATAGCCGCCGGCCAGCAATTCCTCTTCAAGCCCAGGCAGCAGCCCGGCACTCAAAAAAACCACCATCGTAGACTGATGGGCAGCAAATGAACGGATTGTTTCCCTCTCCGGTACCGGAGTACGCCCGGCCATCCTCGTAATCACCACGGACTGCGAGACTCCCGGCAACGTATATTCTGCGCGCAGAGCGGCTGCAGCCCCGCAAAATGAGCTGACGCCCGGACAAACCTCATATGAAATTTTCTCTTTCTCGAGGGCATCCATCTGCTCACGGATTGCCCCATACAAACATGGGTCACCGGTATGCAGCCGCACGACTGCTTTCCCCTCCCTCTCACCGCGGATAAGTACTTCAAGCACTTCCTCCAATGTCATTTTGGCACTGTCATATACTTTGCAGCTTTCCTTTTTTTCTTCCAGAATCTGCGGATTGACCAAAGACCCGGCATAGACAATCAAATCCGCCTGCTGTATCAGCCTAAGTCCACGAACTGTAATCAAATCGGCCGCTCCCGAGCCCGCTCCGACAAATGTAATCATCGCTTTCACTCCTTCACAATCAACAAGGAATAGTAACTTGCCTCATCAGGTATTTCCTCCACAGATTCGTATACCTGTTCTGACTCCATCCCACAGTTTTCCACCATGCGGATGTGCAGTCCCCTTTGTCGTACCACTTCCTTGACATATGGCATCTTCTTTCCCGCCTTCATCAACACTTTTGTCCCCTTTAGTTCCAGCCCTTCCTCGATTCCGTAAGAGGCCGGCAGTATATGCAGTTCTTCCCTGTTTTCTGCCAGTCCCTCATTCAGCCTTGCCGCCGCAGCACAAAACGACGGAATTCCGGGCACCAGACACGTTTTATATCCCAGACGACAAAGACGTTTCTGAATATACAGGCAAGTAGAATATACGCTTGGGTCACCCAGAGTAATAAATGCCATACTTCGGTTCTCACACAATATTTTCGCAGCTGCCTCTGCCCCAAGGTCATGTATCTGTTTCAATTCTGCCTTATCCTTCTTCATTGGCATCGGCAAAAACAATTTCGCCTTTTCGGCAATCTCAGGCACCGCTGCGAGTGCGATTCTGTAGGCCATACATTTTTCTAAAAAGGTATGGAATGGGCTGCCGGTTTCCGGCTCTTTGCGCTCTGTACTTTCAGTTTCGGCTCTTTCGCGCGGTACTTCCTCATACTCCGGTCTCAAAAAATCCGGCGCCGACACGGCTACCGCCAGTACGTCACATTCTTTTATAATTTTTATCGCTTTCAATGTCAAAAGTTCCGGGTCTCCCGGTCCGACTCCGACTCCGTAAAATATGCCACTCATCTCTGCTCCTTTATGTTTGCAAGCAACTCTTTCACCTGTGATGTCATTCCCAGAACACCTTCCTCGTTGGAGAACATAATTGCCCCTATCATCAGATTTTCCCCTGCCCGATGCCGTAAATGTTCTTCCATCCTTTTCATCACAGAAGAAATAACCTGCTCCGTCAATTGTTGTTCTTTTAATATATCCAGAGCCTCCACTGTAGTCACACAGTCCATCAGTCTTCGCACGGTATCCATGTCTGCCCCGGAAACTGCCGCGTGGGCTGCCAGCACTTCCATCCGACAGTCTGCCTGTCTGGAATGAGTGTTCATGACTCCTGCAGCCACTTTAGAAAGCTTTCCAATATGACCGATGAACAGAATTCCCTTCATTCCCAGCAGTACTGCATCATCAATCGCCTCACCTATATAATTGCTGCACTTCACCGCCAGATTATCGTCATATCCAAGCTCCCGTCGTAAAAAATCACTGCCGTAATTTCCCGGCACCACATAACAGTATGCCGCTCCGTTCTCTTTTAATAATTTCATCTCCAGAAAAATAGTCTCCGTCAATGCCCGCTCACTCATCGGCTCCACGATCCCGCTGGTGCCAAGCACTGAAAGACCACCCTCAATACCCAGACGTGGATTAAATGTTTTCTTTGCAAGTTCAACTCCTGCCGGAATAGATATTTCCACCGCCAGACCACCCTCGTAACAAAATTCGTCCCGCTGGCTTTGCACTGCCTCCAGAATCATCTGCCGCGGCACCGGATTGATTGCCGCCTCACCCACAGCCTGACTAAATCCCTTTCTGGTCACTCTGCCAATCCCTTTACCGCCCTCCAATGTAATCCGTGTGCCCTCTTTACGCTGCACCTTTGCATAGACATACACTCCGTTTGTCACATCCGGGTCATCCCCACTGTCTTTTTTCACTGCGCAGCTTACCCAGTCCTCTGTTCTGGATATCTCTTCAATGTCCAGATATAACTGCACCCCTTTTGGCGTGCGCAGAGCAACCTGAGTAACTTCATTCCCGGAAAGTAGCATCCTTGCCGCCGCTTTTGCCGCTGCTGCCGCGCAGCTTCCGGTCGTGTATCCGGTTCTCAGCTCTTTTTGATTTTTCCTTACCACCTGCAAGTTTCCCTTGTCCGTCATCATTTTCTCCATGTTCGCCATGTTTCTTATTCGATTTCCTCAATATGCTCTATCAAAATCTTGTGGATTCCATCCAGTTCTCCCAAACCTTTAAGTACTGCATCCACCTCGTATCCTTCCTCTTCCATTTCACATTTCCAGGAGTCATCCTCACCCGCCATATCATTTTTTGCATGATCGCCTGCCACCATCATAAACGGCATCAGCTTGATTTTGTGAAAATCTGAAATTTTCAGTTTTCCCATCACATCCCTGAGATTCGGAAACCCTTCCACCGTACCGACCAACACCTGATGATATCCCAACAGATGAAAGGTATATTCCAGCATCGGATAGGCTGCATTCGCATGATGGTCACTTCCGTGCCCCATGAGTACCAACGCCTCATCCTCCTCCAAACTGACATCTTCCATCACCGCGTGAATCGCCTTTTTATAATCCTCCGGGCTGCTGAGCAGCGGCTTGCCGACACGCACCCTTTCAAATCTGTCTGCATACTCCAGCAAATCTTCCAGCATGGAGTCATTTTCAATACCGTTGATAATGTGTGTCGGCTGCACAAGCACCGTATCGATTCCATCGATAAGCATACGCTCCATCGCGGCCTTCACCGTATCCACTTCGATTCCTTCCACACGTTTCAATTTGCCTATAATCATGCGGCTCGTGAATGCACGATACACTCTGTATTCCGGAAAATGTGCGGCGATTGCATGCTCAATTGCCCCGATGGTCTTCTCTAATGTATCCACATGACTGGTGCCAAAACTAACCACCAAAATTGCTTTTTTCTGATTCATAAGCGACTCC
Source organism: uncultured Lachnospiraceae bacterium (assembly GCA_945827765.1). Classification (GTDB taxonomy): domain Bacteria; phylum Bacillota; class Clostridia; order Lachnospirales; family Lachnospiraceae; genus Schaedlerella. Next base: position 7,055 of record CALZPS010000004.1, read on the forward strand.
TTGTTTTTTTGAATATCATGAGCCAAGGGACAAATGGACATAAGAATACATGCTTGCATGTATTCTTATGTCTATGGGTCTCGCAAAACATGAGCAAGTAGCCATTTTTCGCAGAAAAATGCGCGGATTGCGAATGTTTTCGTCGATTTTGGGAGTGCGAAGCACGAATAAATCGACGTCAGGCTCATTTGTCGGGCAACTCATATCATGATGTCCACGGATTGCTACACACTTCGTGCTCTCGCAATCCTATCATAACATATCGATTAATTTCTGTAAACTCTCGGGCATTGTTCCTTCCGGCTTGAGGATTCCCTTTTCACACAATTTCCGGTAAATCCGGTACACTGTAGGTTCCTCCAGATTTGTCAGGGCGAGTATCTCTTTATCCGCACAGATTTCCTGCGGCGTACCTTGTTTCAACACTTTTCCGTCCTTCATCAATACAATCTCATCTGCCCACGCACAGGCATAATCTATATCATGTGTGGCCTGTAAAATAGTGATTCCCTCGCTGCTTAATCTGTCAATCCAGTCATTTACCAGTTTCGTATGTTTCGGATCCAATGCCCCGGTCGGTTCATCAAGGATAATGACTTCCGGGTGCATCACCAGAATATCCGCAATAGACACCTGTTTCTTCTGTCCGCCGCTCAATGCATAAGTGGGACGGTCTTTAAACGGGGTAATCTCCATTCTTTCTATCACCCTTTCCACCTCTACCTTTGCCTCATTTTCAGGCACTCCCATGTTCAATATGCCAAAGGAAATCTCCTGTGTCACACTTGCAGAAAAAAGCTGATTGTCCGGATCCTGAAACACGATTCCCACTCTGCCGCGCAGTTTCTTAAGCCCTGCCTTTGAATAATCAACCGGTTTCCCCCGATAAAAAATGCTGCCCGCATCGGGCTTATGTACTCCATTCAGACATAGAAAAAAAGTCGATTTTCCTGAGCCGTTCGCGCCCATGAAGGCTACCTTGTTTCCTTTTTTTATTGCTATATTCACACCTTGCAAAGATGCCTTCTCATCCCCGTCATAGGTAAAAAACACATTTCTCGCCTCTATGATTATTTCACTCATCATTCGATTCCTATTCTCTTCGCCAGCCAGATAACAAATATCAAGCTTATTTCAAAAACAATCACCGCCGCAATTTCTTTCCGGTCTGCCGCCCTGCTTTCTTCCAGCACACGAAGTTCTCCGTCATACCCCCGTGATTCCAGAGCATCATACAGTGCATTTGAACGTTTCCATGCACGTATGAACAATGCTGCCGCCATTTCTCCAAACGAATGAAGAGATGTGCGGAGCTTTTCGTAGCCAAGCCTTACTCTCTGTGCTGTCATGATCGCCGAGGCAGTATCCATCAACACAAAGATAAATCTGTAAATCAAAAGCATCAATTCCAACAGCAACTGCGGACAGTGTATTTTTTTTAAAGTTCCCAAAATATCCGTCATTGTTGTGTTCAATGCCAGAAAATAAAGACAGGACACCGAAGCAAATCCACTTCCGATCTGCCTTAGTGCAAACCAGAGTGACACTTTGCTGCTCGTCAGATACCATGATCCAATCAAAATTGCATAAGCATCCAAAGGTTCACGCGATATATTTACAATCAGTGCCAGTGTACTCATCAGCAAAAATGCCAGCGGAATGAGCATGTATTTCACATAAAGAGCAAACGGGATTCCGCCCCGTTTTACCGTCAGAATCCCATTTGCCAGCAATACGATTCCTGCAGCAATCAGAGACCGGCTGACGATGCAGATGAGCAGTGTCACCACCGTATAGGCAAACTTCACTTCAGCATTCATATAGCGGAGCCCGGAACGGTAGCACATTTTATCTATTAAAATCATATCGCAATCCTCATTCTATTTCTAAATCATTCAGATCCGTATTCACATATTATGAATTATCCCCGGATGTCCACTTTTTTCGTTCGACAAAACGTCCCATCACGAAGGCAATCACACCGACACCGATACCGGTCTGTACACAAAACAGCATACTCTCCACCTCACCCGGCAGTTCCCCGCCTAAGAGTTTTTCCAAAACCGGAGCCGCCCACGGCTCATACTCTCCGTGGATTTCTTCCACCATGACAGTGCCCGCATCGTCGGATCCACCGAATTGTGCGTCTTTCAACGCAAACAGTGGAACAAACGCAATCAGCAAAGTAACTACCAATAAAATGAAAACGGTTTTTGCATTTTTACTCATGTTACTTCGCCTCCTTCAAAAAACCAACTGCTTTCAGCTCCGGCTGTGCGTAAGTCTCCAGTGCAATGACAATAATGACGGTCAGAATTCCCTCTATCACAGCCAGCGGCAGCTGTGTCGGTGCAAATACCCCAAGGAATTTAACCGCAGATGCCGCCACACCTCCCACCTCAGACGGATAAGCCAGTGATAGCTGAAGACTGGTCACACAGTATGTAAACAAATCACCCAGACATGCCGCCAGAAAAACGGACAATTTTTTATTAACTTTACATTTTTCACATAATTTGTAGATTCCAAATGTCACAAACGGACCCGCGACTGCCATGGAAAATGTATTCGCTCCAAGTGTTGTCAAACCACCGTGTGCCAGCAGAATCGCCTGAAAAAGCAGTACGATCAGACCCAGCACACTGACTGATGCCGGGCCAAGAAGGATTGCGCCCAGACCGGTGCCGGTCATATGGGAACAACTTCCCGTTACTGACGGAATTTTCAACGAGGAAATCACAAACACAAATGCGCCGGACATGGCAATCAATGTAATGATTCTCTGGTTCTCCTTCAATTTTTTCTTCATGGAAATCATTCCTGCTGCCAGAAACGGCAGACAGACTACACCCCATGCAATGCAGAACGACACCGGAAGATACCCTTCCATGATGTGCATGGCATTGGCAACGGGTGCAAAAGCAAACAGTACCGCAAATGCGACTACTGCCCTCAAGACACTCTTTTCTTTTTTTGACATGTTTTTTCTCTCCTTTGTTATTGTCCCGTAACTTCTCAGGTTCCTTTAGAAGTGAATATTCTGACTTAGGCATTCATGGTTATGTTAGTGTATTATTCCCCGCCAGATCACAATGTGACTGACCGGACATAACACCGACAACCGCCATACACACTGTCTCGCCTTCTCATGGAAAAACTCCCACAATGACATCATGAGACAGCACTACTCCAATACAGCAACGGGTATTGTGCCGGATTCTCACCGGACTTCCTCGGTATCCGCAAAACGGATACCATTCTTCTAAACGGTCTTGAACCTGAACATGCCGCAGCGGCACAGATTTCGCTGCGGCATATGAGTAGTTTAGCACATAGAGAATATTTTGACAACAGGAACTTTTTTACCTTGCTACCAACCATTCCTTACGAATCATTTGACACAACTCCTGCAGCGAAATTCCTTCCTCCTGCGGTCTGTCCACCACGACTAGCTTGACGTTTGCCTCCCGTGCCGCCGCCAGCTTTTCTTCAAAACCGCCGCTCTTGCCGGATTCCTTGGTCACGAACCACTCCGCCTTCACATGGCGCAGCGTCGCCGTATTCATTTCTTGGGAAAACGGTCCCTGCATCGCAATGATATGGCTGCCGTCGATTCCCATCGCCGTCGCTTTGTCGATTGCCTCCCTCGTCGCCAGCACTCTCACATAGCACCGTTTCTCGTAATCCTCAATCACTGTATATTCCTGTAGTTCCTTACTGCCGGTGGCAATGAGTATCCGCCCTTCTGTCCGGCACAGAAACCGAGCCGCTTCTCCAACACTTTCCACAATCACGACATTCTCACCATCTCTTTGATCCCAGACGCTTGCCTCTCGCAAACAACGGACGTATTCCGCGCCGCACCGCTCTGCCGCCTCTTTCGCAGAAACGGACACTTGTCTGGCAAACGGATGCGTCGCGTCAATCACCATAGCAATATCATGTTCATGGATAAAATTTTCTATCTCTTCCCGGGTCATACGCCCGCTTATCACTTCTACATTTTCGCCCTCAGCGGCGCAGGCTCTGCCATATTCCGTCGCCACACTCAGATATACTTTTACCGGGTATGCGCTCAAAAATTCTGCAATTTTATTTCCCTCTGTCGTCCCTGAAAAAAGTAAGATCCGCATGTTTCTCCTCTCCTGCCGCGGCACAATCCGCTGTTTCCGGTTTTCGGTTAAAATTCATATTTAAAAATGAATCCGCAACGGTTCTTCCACTACGGCTGCCGTCACTCTCTTCCCTTTTGTCTTTGCCATCACCAGTTTTCCCTGCGGACAATACCTCAATGCCGCCCGCTCACACACGTTGTCCACCCCGGTCACAGACTTGACAAATACCGAACTACTGGTAACATCCTCTACTTTTTCTAATTCATCCGCTGAAAACGTAACGAATGGAGCGCCGCATTCCCTCACGAATGCGTGGATGCCCGGCTCGTCCTTTTTCAAATCGATGCTGACAATCGCAGCTATCAATGCGATGGAGATTCCTGCCTCTTTTAAAATCAGATTCAATTCTGTTTTTAATTCTTCGGACGTCGTACCTTTTCGGCAGCCGATCCCCAGCACAAGGTTTCTCGGATGTAAATATAAGATTCTGTCGTCCGATGTTTCGCCAGATGTCTTTAGGTCGTCCGATGTTCCTGCTTCGCCAGATATCTTATTGCCATCCGATACTCCTGCTTTCTCAGAAAGCGCCGCACAGTCTGCCGATACTGCAATTGCATAATCAAACGCGTTCAGCTCTTCTATCGATCCACAACAAGTCAACTCTGCTGGTATTTGCACGCCTTCCGCCAGCGGATATGCGCAGTAAAATCCCACCTTTTTTCCTTCCAAAATCCCTGCTGAAATCTGTTTTGCCAAGACCTTGTCTGTCAGGAATAATCCATTCTCCCGTGCAAATACATCCACCGCAAATTTATCCTGTACATCTGTCGCCGTCGTAATCACTGCCTCCGCCCCCGTGCAGACAGCAATCGTCTTCGCCAGCTCAACCGCCCCTCCCATGTGGCCGGATAACAGTGGAATGACATACCGCGCCCGTTCATCCATCACGACTACTGCAGAGTCCGTAAACTTGTCCTTCACCCACGGAGCAATCATACGCACGGCGATTCCCGCCGCTCCGATAAATAAAAAATCGGCCTTCCCCCACTGTCGGCCAATCCATTCCTGCAAAGGCTCTTCCAGCGGGCGCAGCCGATATTTGACCGCAAACCGTTTTACGGCATAGCTTTCGCAGGCATACCCCCGATGCGGGAGCTGCCTGCCAAGTTCTGCGTTTTGTTTACTTCCTTCGTCTGTAAAACTGATGATCATCATTTCTCTCGTCTTCATAAGTGTATTGTATAATTCAAAAAATGAAAAGTCAATCCCAAGCAAATCCTTTTCCGGACGAACTCATTTCAGAAGTTCCTGTCACTTGCTTAACATATTTCATACATCTGTTATTGTTGATTCCTTTTTTGAATCAGCCGGAAAATTTTTTCAATCGCATTGCTGCTCCAACAAAAACGAAGGGAAAAGTCTTTCATAAACGGATTCCATATCAATGGATCTTGTATCTCATCTTTTATCAGTATATCATATTTTTCTTAAATTGAGGAACTAACCTGTTTTATTTCGAAAGAATATCGTTCATCTATCATCCCTTTGAGCCGTCATTTGTTCCTGTATGACTCCGCAGGCAATCTTTAACCCGCTGTTTCCCGCCGGCTGTGTATAGAAATCATCGCTGTCTAAATGTATAACTACCGTTCTGCCAATCACATCATCGGGATGAAAGCGCCCCGTGTATACTGCATACCACGCCGTCCCGTTCACGGATAAAAGCGGCGGCAGATCTCCGGCATGAAAAGGGTGCTGCATACCGTTTGGATTATAATGTCCTCCTGTTTCACCGAGCGGTTCTCTCTCCCCGGCACATCTTCCACCCTCGTGAACATGAAAGCCAAAGAATTTCCCCACATCTTTCCATTCTTCATCCGGCAGGCCATAGATTTCTGCCATCACCACTGTTCCTCCGTACACTTCAAATAAGTACACCATCCCCTGTATATCCGGATATTCCTCTGTCCCGGATATCCTTGCTGCCGCCTCCGGCATCCCATTGAGCTTTTCAACCATGGACAACTCCTTATATCTGCACATTTTGTTCACTTTATATCATATGACACATACAAGAAAAATGTGCCTATTCCCGTTCCAACATCAGCCAGTTTGCCCGAAACGGTTTCATCAGGTTCCAGTATCCTACGCCATGCAGCCCATACTCTACTGCCAGATGAAGTTTTGCCTCGATACTTCTAACATCCTCAAACCACACCTCATGCCGCACACCATTTCTTGCATAAGTAAAATACGGACTTTGTGCGATTTCTGCGAACATAATCTGTGCATTATTCTCAATTGCCAGCCTCACTGCCTCAACATTTCCTACAATCTGTGCTTTCGATACGCCTCTTTCATATGGCAATGTCCAGTTGTATCCATAATTTGGGATTCCCATCAGTATTTTCTCCCGGGGGATTTCGCTCAATGCATACTCCACGACCTGCCGCACTTTATTTAACGGTGCCACGGCCATCGGCGGACTGTACATATACCCCCACTCATAGGTCATCAGAAACACCAGATTTGCCGCCTCACCAAGTAAACGGTAATCCATTCCCTCGTACAACAGCCCCGGCTGGTCTGCCCGCTCCTTGGGCACAAGAGCCACAGACACCTGATAGCCATCGGCATTCATCACCTCTCTCATACGTCTGACAAACTCTGCATATCCCACACGATTTTCCGGCAAAATATATTCAAAATCAATATCGACTCCGGCGAATCCCCGCTCCTGCACTGTTTCTTGAACATTTGCGATTAACTGCTGCTGCACTTCTTTATTTTCTACAACCACCTTCACCAACTGGTTATTAAATGCACCTTCTGTAAACGGGGTCAGCACCATCATCGGTTTGACGCCAGTATTCCATGCCTGCTCAATCATCCAAAGGTCATCCCGCCAGGGCGGCACCAGTTCTCCCTCAAATGTGAATCCATAAGAAAACACAAGCAGTTCATTCAGTGCCGGCAATGCTTGTTCCAACACGTAGGGTTCAATAAAGGGATATGCATATCCGGTGACATACATACCCCTTCGATAACTTCCTTCTTCTCCCGGCTGTAAGATCAGCAGTGCCTGCCCTACCGCCAGCCGTTCCGTATTCAATATTTGATTGTCATATGCGATTTTCCAAACCGGAACGCCGGTACGATTAGAAATCGTATATAATGTATCCCCTTGCCTCACCACATAAATCATAATCTGCCTCTTTTCACATTACAATACAGATGTCAGGTACAAAAGGCATGAAATGCATGATCTTCTGACCTTGATATCATCACATGAGTTTATGCAAAAGAAAGCAGATTTATGACCGGAACACTCAGAGATGCTCCGGAATACATGCAAGCATGTATTTTATATCCATTTGTCCCTTGATTCATATCATGAGTTGCCCGACAAATGAGCCTGACGTCGATTTCTTCGTGCTTCGCACTCCCAAAATCGACGAAAATCATTATCTTAACTTTTTCCCGATTTCAAAACAGTCAAACGTCGCGAAGTAATCCGCCGGAGTCTCGGCACGACGGATCAACTGTACACTTCCGTCCTCTTTCAGCAGCAGTTCGGCAGATTTCAGCTTGCCGTTATAATTGTATCCCATAGAAAATCCGTGTGCCCCCGTATCGTGAATCACCAGATAATCTCCTATATCTACCTTCGGCAGCATTCGGTCAATGGCAAATTTATCATTATTTTCACACAGAGAACCTGTGATATCATATATATGGTCACACGGTTCCTTCTCTTTTCCCAACACGGTAATATGATGATAAGCGCCATACATTGCCGGACGCATCAGGTTGACCGCACATGCATCTACACCAATATACTCTTTGTGCGTGTGTTTCTCGTGAATTGCTCTTGTCACCAGACAACCGAAAGGTCCCATCATATAACGTCCCAGCGCGGTGTAGATTGCCACATCGCCCATGCCCGCAGGGACGAGTACTTCCTCATAAACACGGCGAACACCCTCGCCAATCGCATAGATATCATTCGGTTCCTGATCCGGTTTATAAGGAATTCCAATACCGCCGGACAGATTAATAAACTTGATGTGTACTCCCGTCTCCTGCTGAAGTTTCACTGCCTGCTCGAACAAAACTTTCGCCAGCATCGGATAGTAATCGTTTGTCACTGTATTGCTTGCCAGAAATGCATGGATACCGAACTCCTTCGCACCTTTCTCTTTGAGAATCTGAAAAGCCTCAAAAATCTGATCTGTCGTCATACCATACTTGGCATCACCCGGATTATCCATGATGCTGTTGCTGATTTTAAACAATCCGCCCGGATTATACCTGCAGCTGATTGTCTCAGGGATATGTCCAATCGTTTTCTCAAGGAAATCAATATGTGTAATGTCATCCAGATTGATGATTGCCCCCAACTGGTCTGCCAGTTTGAAATCCTCCTCCGGCGTATCATTAGACGAAAACATGATATTCTGCCCATTCACGCCTATGGCATCTGACAACATCAGCTCCGTGTATGAAGAGCAGTCACAGCCACATCCATACTCCTTCAGAATCTGCATCAAAAACGGATTCGGTGTCGCTTTTACCGCAAAATACTCTTTGTATCCCGGATTCCAGGAAAACGCCTCCTTCAGTGCTTTTACATTTTCCCTGATACCTTTCTCATCATATAAATGGAAAGGAGTCGGATAGCTCTTTACGATCTCCTCTATCTGCTCTTTTGTCACAAACGGTGTCTTATTCATGGTCTGTCTCCTTTTGTATCAGCTTGATTTCATTTGCCAGCGCATTTTTAAATAATGTCACAAAATTTTTCTGTCCGGAATATAAACAAGTGTTCATACATTCTTCCCCATATTCTCCGGTCAGAACATACTTGGAATCTGTGATTATGCCTATCTGACTGCCTTTGTCCTCACTGATATAAACCAGTGCTCCGGGAAAACAGTCAATTTCGTGATCAGTGATGAGCACTACCTTTTTCTTGTTTTTCAACAATCGGTTCAATTCTTTTGCATACTGCCCAAGATATTTCGCAGTCGCAGAAAAGTACACTCTTTCATCCACTGAATCCAGCAGATTACGAATCTTGTCCCGGACATTTCCCATGCCTTCAATGGTAATATATCCTTCCTCCTCTACCTTCTCACGTGGAAGATGCATAAGCATCCATTCTTTCTCCGACTTCATTCGCCGAAGTGCATTGTCGCAGAACTCCTCCAGATTAACCGGAATATAGCGTTTCGCCGACTCTTCCACCAGATAGGCAGCACCCTTTTCTACCAACGCCGCCAGTGCACTATAAACATTGGATCGGGAAATCCCCGTCTCCTTGGCAATCTCATATCCTGTACACTTCCCCTGTATCAGCAGTTTCTGATAAACCACAGCCTCCTGCCTGCCCAGTCCGAAGTGCTGCAGGTATTCCACAAATTGCTGTTCTTCCATACCTCTGCACCTTCACCGTAAATGTTAAAAAAAATCAAATTGATTAGTAGTTCTTATCAGGAACACTATACTGTATCTTGCTATAAAAGTCAACACTTATTTTCACTATGAAAAGACCACTATATAAAGACCATCTGTGGTTTCAAATCTTCAAGAATTTCCTTTTCATTTTGGTTACTCTGCGAAAAGCGGTGTCGAATAATACCGGTCTCCGCTGTCCGGCAGCAAAGCTACGATTGTCTTTCCTTTATTTTCCGGTCTTTTTGCCAGTTCCACCGCTGCGTGCAGGGCTGCTCCGGAAGATATTCCCACCAGAACGCCTTCTTTCTTTGCAAGTAGTTTGGCCGCTGCAAATGCATCGTCACCTTCCACTGTTATAATCTCATCATAGATATCTGTATTCAGCACTTCCGGCACGAATCCGGCTCCAATTCCCTGAATCTTATGTGGACCACTCTTTCCCTGAGACAATACCGGGGAATCAGATGGCTCAACCGCTACGATTTTCACATCCGGTTTCTGTGATTTCAGATATGTTCCAACTCCGGTCAGAGTACCACCGGTGCCAACTCCGGCTACAAAGATATCAACCTCTCCTTCTGTATCATTCCAGATTTCCGGTCCGGTTGTCTTAAGATGTGCTGCCGGATTAGCAGGATTGACAAATTGTCCTGCCAGAAAAGCGCCCGGAATTTCCTGCGCAAGCTCTTCAGCCTTTGCGATTGCGCCTTTCATTCCTTTACTTCCTTCTGTCAGTACCAACTCAGCGCCATATGCTTTGAGGATATTTCTTCTTTCCACGCTCATCGTCTCCGGCATTGTCAATATCAGCCGGTAACCTTTGACTGCGGCAATCGACGCCAGACCGATTCCTGTATTTCCCGAAGTCGGTTCGATAATCACGGAACCTTCTTTTAAGATTCCTTTCTCTTCCGCATCCTCAATCATTGCCTTGGCGATTCTGTCCTTGACGCTTCCTGCCGGATTGAAATATTCCAGCTTTACTAAAAGCTTACTTTCAAGACCAAGCTCTTTTTCCAAATTTTCCACTTCAACCAGGGGTGTGTTTCCGATCAGTTCTAATGCTCCTTTATAAATACCGCTCATATCCTTTTCCTTCTTTCAATTCTTTGTTTTCCTATTGGTTTGATAGGAATTTATGTTATTATATAATACCACACTCTTGATGTCAACCAGAAATTTACATTTCTCATGACACCAGAAATTTACATTTTCTCATGGCATTTCATGGCAAAACTATTCCCTTTATTCTGCCGGTACGATTTTCAGTACCGCCGTATTTGCATACGTCATAGGACGGTTATGCACAAAGAACACTGTCCCCTCAACCGGTGCCACTATTTTTTCCCGCACGGAACCATCATATGGGTCTGTGATGCAGGCCAGTTCCTGCCCTTTCTGCACCCTCTTTCCCACTTTAATCTCACTGCAGAACATTCCTGCTGAATAAAGACGTACAGCTACCATACAACTGTCATCTACGACTTGTGAATGGTATCCTTGATAGCCTTTTCCTATGAGGATTCCTTCTTCAATCATGAAATTCAGCACAGCTTCTACCATACGCTCCGCGCTTTCTTCGTCAATCCTCTCTGTCGTGGTGGAATACAGACTGAATGCCTTCGTATCCCATATCTGCCAGTTATAATTCAATGTCGTGGTATCGTAAGGTCGGGGGGATCTGGTCACAATATAAGGCAACCCGAACTTCTTAGCCGTCTCCACATATTCCAGACCGGTTTTCATAATCCGCACATGAGGCGTAAAATCCCGGTTGTCCGCAATCTTATAATCTTGAAAGGTCTTCGGACTGCTCCGTCTGCAGAAATTTCTGGCAATCATCGGATAGGATGCACCGGAAGGCACCCTCAAGTTGTCTTCCAGAATATACCAGTCTTTATCCTTTCCCTGCACCAGATCAATGCCGGAAATATGGGAGTAAATTCCTTTCGGAGGCATGACTCCCTCGCACTGGGCAAGATAACCGCTGGATGCATAAATAAATTCTTCCGGCACCACCTTATCACGGATTATCATTTTATCATGATAGATATCCTTTAAAAATAAATTCAGTGCATTGACACGCTGTCTCAAGCCACGTTCCAGATAGTCAAATTCATCTTTGTCAATAATCCGCGGAATCGCATCAAATGGAAATAATTGTTCTTTAAATGTATTGTTCTTATATAAATTCCAAATTTTACGCCGTATCTCGCGAGCTGTTCGTTTACTGTATCCGTATGATTCAATAAATCCATATCGTACATAACCGCACGCCTCCTCTCTGTACTTTTGAGTAATAATAAAACGAGGGTGTTTTGCATAAACGCAAAACACCCTCGTTTTATGAAACTATAATACTCTGACTTTTCCAAAACGTCAAGCAATCATTTTTTTATTTTTTATTTGATCAAATCTTTCACAACTTCCCCTGCGATAATCAATCCCGCAACAGAAGGTACAAATGCATTGCTCCCCGGTGTTTGCCGCCTCTTTGTCGTCTGGCATATCTCAAACTCATCCGGCGGACACTTTTTTTCATCTTCTTCCTGCTCTCCATATTGGATCGGAGCCATTGGCTTTTCCTGTGAATAAACTACTTTTAATCTGGGAATCCCTCTTTTTTTTAGTTCCCTGCGCATGACTTTTGCCAATGGACAGACCGAGGTTTCATAAATATCTGCCACCTGAAAAGCAGCCGCATCCATCTTGTTTCCCGCGCCCATGGAACTTATGATTTTCACGCCCGCCCGCTGTGACTGTTCCACCAGTGCAATCTTTCCGGTCACCGTGTCGATTGCATCCACGACATAATCATACTGTGAAAAATCAAACTGCTCCGACGTATCCGGCATATAAAAGGTTCGGTATGTACAGACCTCTGCCTCCGGATTGATACTTAAAATGCGATTCTTTGCCACATCTACCTTATACTGCCCGATCGTCTGCACAGTTGCGATAATCTGACGATTCAGATTGGACAATGCAACCTTATCATGATCAATTAAATCCAGCCTTCCTACTCCGCTGCGGGCAAGTGCCTCCACAACATAGCCGCCGACACCTCCGATACCGAATACTGCCACCCGCGCACGTTTCAGTTTTTCCATCCCCGCCTTCCCGATCAACATTTCTGTTCTCTCAAACTGCCCCTGCATCCTGCCCCTCCTGATGATCGGCGATCAGATCCGCCAGCGTCACACTATCCATATACTCATTCACCACATCCCAGAAACCCTTCCAGAATTTCACCGTGGAACATTCTTTCTGCCTTGGACAACGGTTTGGTTCATCCTCTATGCAGGCAATCGGAGCAAGACTTCCCTCGAGTGCGCGGATAATCTCCCCTGCCGTATATTCCTCCGGTCTGCGGGTAAGCTGATATCCTCCATTGTTTCCCCGATAACTTCTGACAAGCCCACTCTTTGTCAGCTGCGGGATGATCTGCTCAAGATACTTCAATGTGATATCCTGACGCTCTGCAATATCTTTCAACGGAATATATCCTCCATTGTCATGCTCTGCCAAATCCACCATCATACGCAAGGCATAGCGCCCTTTTGTCGAAATTTTCATTCTTGCCACCTCACATACCTTTTTCCTATATGTTTGCTATGATAACATGGATTTGCTTTTTTTTCAAGCTAATATAATAGAAAACTGGCATCACCGTTGAAATTACCAGTGGTGCCACACATTTTCCTTGTAAATCCTACCATTTACTTCGCGTAAATCTCTATATCCCCGCTCGTGCTCGACACCTGACTCTTCGCGCCGGCGCCGTCTCCAAATATCATTTCCCCACGTCTTTTCGTCATATTTCCGGTAATCGGCAGGTTCGTCTCAAATTCTCCGCTGACCGTTCGGTAAGATATCTGCATCTCGCCGCCCGGCAATCTCAACTCGCAATCCCCGGATATGGAGGAAACATCCATCTTTTCCGGCAGGACGTTCATATCCATTTCCACATCTCCGCTCGTGCTGGAACACTTCACCTCGTACCCTTCTCCACGAAATTCTACATCTCCGCTGATTGAACGCAATTCGCAGTTCCTTGTGCACCCCTGAATGTTAATATCGCCGCTTTTTGTCACCGCATGCAGATTACCTTCCAATCCATCCCCACAAATATCCCCGCTGCCTGAACGCAATTGAATACTGTCACTCAACACTCTTGTCATCGTCAAATCACCGCTGGCTGTCGAAACGTTCAATTCCTTACATTCCAGTTCTCTCCCGATATCAATATCCCCATTCACCGTAGAAACATTGACACGATTCCAAACCTTTCCCGGTAATCTAACTATGATATGGCAGTGACGCATACCACGCAGGAAGAAAAACGAGGCACTGGCTGTATTTTCCTGAACAACTGACAATACCCCGTCATCTGTCAATACCGTCTCCACGTCATTGGTGTCGCCGTCCACCTCGATATAAGTACTATCCTTGTCTGTGACCTTGATTGTGATATCTCCATTCATCAACCGAAGGTCTAAAGAATGAATGGCATCTGTTACCGCTACTGCAGTACAGTCCACTCTCTGTCCCTTTGATTCTTCAGACTGGAAAAACACACCATCCGGATATCGCTCCTTCCATTGCTCAGACACCTCCTTGGCCACATCCCGTGCACAGTCCACGGTAGCCTTCGCCGTTACTTGTGCGGCCTTGGCTGTAACCTGCGCAATATTTACAAATGCATCAATTCCACTCTCCAAATCTTTTTTGAATTCAGCAGACCAATCCGTCTGTGAATAATCATTCTGTGCCTTTTCTGTCCGTTCATTTTCTGTCTGTTCATTTTCTGTCTGTACGGTTTCTACCTTGATTTCCCCGTTCTTTTGCAAATTATGCGTCTCCTGCCCTTCTGTTTCCTTCAGAAAAGCAAGCAGTTCCTCCACATCTCCCAGGCTTTCCATTGCCTTCGCAAATGCCTCTTCTTCTGGCATTCCTTGTTCTGTCAATTCCAGATAGCGTTGATAGAGATTTTCACTTAATTCCTCAATCATCTCTGTCTTGGCATCACTATCCTTCGCTGATGCCAGCCGATTCGTTATCATAATAATAATTTTTGTCTCAATTCGATTCATAATCCACCTCCACTGTAAGTAACGCGTCTAAAAGTTTGCGGGTTTCCTGCCACTCCCGGCACCGCTCTTCCCACTGTTTCTTTCCCTCTTCGGTAATCTTATAATAACGCCGTCTGGCTCCTGTCCCTTCTTCTCCCCAATAGGATGTGATCAATCCGTTTTGGCTGAGCCGCTTAAATGCCGTATAAAGGGTCGCCTCCTTAAACTCATGTTTTCCGGCTGTGCGCTGCTGTACATTTTTATTAATCTCGTACCCATAACTATCCTTCTCCATCAATTGAGTGAGAATAATCGTATCTGTATAACCACGCAGAGTATCTGATGAAATTGACAAATCCATTCCTCCCTTCTTGCATTGAACCATTCAGCCATCTGCAGACTGAATGATTCATTATTCTTTCAGCTGATACGGTTATCATATCATGATATACCTCATCTGTCAATGTACTTCGTTAAATAATTTATTTCGTATATTTCATTATCTGTTTCATATCGTTCTATTCCTGTCATATACCTGGCAGCCAGGAAACATTTCACCGGATGCTTCTGCCGGATGTCCGACGACAAAAAGGGAATGTTCCTGTATGATAGAAACATTCCCCTGTTCTTTTCTATTTATCAAATTGGATTCTTGGCAGATTCCAACGGAAATGAGCTGCCAGATATCGCAGGATAATGACTGCTGCCGCCGACAGAAACATCGACTCCACGGAGCCAATCCACGGATACAGCACAGCGCACAAAAAAGCTCCCAGAATAGATGCGCAGGCATAAATATGTTTCACGAAGATATAAGGTGGATTACCTGCCATCATATCCCGCAGCAGCCCTCCTCCCACACCGGTCACGGTTCCCACAAATACCAGCAGAAACAATTCCTGCGGATAGCCATGTTTGATACCGGTGTTGACTCCCACTACTGTAAAGATTCCCAAGCCGAC
>CALZPS010000005.1 GCA_945827765.1 uncultured Lachnospiraceae bacterium
TTTGGGAGTGCGAAGCACGAAGAAATCGACGTCAGGCTCATTTGTCGGGCAACTCTTATTATTTTTTGAAACTTATATGTTACTGTGCAGCCCGTACTGGCGCGGAGCTGAATTGTAACTCTTAGATATATCCCATCGGTCCGCCATAGCATCCTCCGCAAAGACAGTTGCACAACATCATCGTCACACATAACCGGGAACATTGCCTGCTGTTTGTGAAATTCTTTTCCGCCATCTCTCAGACAACTTTCAGCCTGTATTTTCTGCCTGCCAGGCAATTATCAACTTCTTTTCACAAACGTTGTCTGGCACTTCGGGCATCTTATCTCAATTTTCCCTTTACCGCGCGGAATACGTATTTTCTGCTTGCAACTTGGGCAGCTATAAATATGATGCGTCTTTCGCTGCTGCATCAGATTCTTCTGCTGTGCAAAAAAGCTGCGGATTTTTGACGTTTTCACCAAAAACTGCTGGTTCTCTGCATATCGTTTACTGATATTTCTGGAGAATATACGGAAATAAGAATAAACAAACACCACCAATCCCAATGTGTAAAGCACCGTGCCAAACTGTTTCTCGCCAAAAAAGGAAGAAAACAGCACCATAACCAATGCCACTACCAGTAAAAATTTGGAAAATGAATCCACGCCATATCGTCCCTGCATAAACCGGATGAGCTTTTCTTTCATGAATTTATGTCTCCTTTTCTTTCATAGTCCTCCCGCAAAAAATTATGGTTCGCATTCAGACCGTTACTCTATGTAAAATACAATATGCTGTTTATTTTCCTCTTATTTCCTTCTAATGTCAATAAACTGACCATTAAATTTACAAAAACTCTGGTCATAAGTAAGCGGAATGAGACAAAACACGCTTTACGAGTTTAGCCCGTTAGCAAGTCAGTCGTCAAGCTGTGCCATTTCATCCAGTGTATACTGTAAATCTGCGACCACGCCGCTGTTTACCGTGTATATTTCTGCTGTCTCCGGATTCATCACATAATAATCCTCGCCGACCGCATTTCCGAAGTATAATTGTACTTCTTTCCCATTCGCATCCGTCAGCAGAATTTTATATGCCGGGGCGTCAAGACCATACGCCGCCGGTTCATCCGCATTCTCTATATATCTGGTGGATGCCAAACGTCTGAATTCATCCGCAATCTGCTGCGGATACCCCTGTGCCAGCGGGAAATCCGTATCTTCCACATATGTCCATACTCCGTCCTGCAGCTCAAACCCCAGCTCCCCGTTTCCGATATCGTAAGAAAATGCTGTAATCTCATCCAGTTCCGTGACATAAACCGTATTCTGTTCTGTCTCTTTCTGCTCCTGCTCTTCTTTCCGTTCTTCCCGGAACTGCATTCCAAAATAGGCAAGTAGCAACAGAATCAACACAATTCCTAATATACACATTTGATTTCGTTTTTTTTCCATACACACCCTCCGGTTTTTCATGCTTTCCTTCGTTTTGTCCATACTACAACACCGCCAATCAGCAGGATTGCCGGAATTGCAAAAATCACAAACAAGCTTAAGAGTCCTGCATGCTGCACGGTATTATATTCTACCGCCAGACTCTTCGGCTCGATAGAGAGATTTTGTACCCCATCAAAATTTGCCGTCACTGCATTCATGAAAAGAGTGGTGTTTTCCAATGTAGAAAAAGTGTCCGTTATCTGAGAATCAATAAGCGTCGCCGAGGAAATGACCGTCAGTCGGCTTGTTTTTGTCTCCGCACTGTCTTCCTCGTCCGCTTCATCTCCGTTATCTGTACTTACTGTCTCAGTCGCCACGGCTCCTATCGTATATGTTCCTTCCGTCTCATCCGTCTCGGTCACGGCATACGCCCCGCTGCTGGTCGTCATAAATTCACTCACATGAATCGTATCCCGAGCCGCGTCAACCATGTTCAGTCCCTGTGCATAAATCATCAGAACCATTTCAGAGGAAATTCCCTGCGCCAAATCCCCGCTCACATTTAATTCCGGAAAAATATAATATGGATTCCCCTGATAGCACCGTTTCGTATCTGCAATATATCCGTCAGCTATCTCCATTCCGTACTCCGCCAGTAATGATTCCAGATTCGGCATCCTGGTTTCCACATTTTCGCCAAGCAGAAGCATCACCTTTCCGCCATCTGCCAGATATTCACTGATGCACTTCCTCTCCACCTCTGCCAGATCTGCCAGCGGAGCATTCAACAGCAACAAATCACAATCTGACGGAATCTGTGCCTCCATCAACAGATTCACCTCGGAGACAGAATAATTATTTTTCTTCATCATATCCGAGACCGTATGAGAAAATGATGTTTCCCCATGTCCGGTCGTCAGATAAATCGTTTCGTTTGCATCGTTTGTCACGTAGTTGACTGCACTCGTCAACTGTCCTTCCGCGTCAAACTCACTCTCCGAATAACTCCCCGTATAATAATAGGAAGAGTAATCCATCACTATTATATCTGAAAATGTCACTGTCGTAGATTTCTGCGTACTTTCATTCGTCACCACGATTGTATTTTCAGATGTATCATATTCTGTCAGTGCTGCCGGATGCAGCACCGGGTCAATCCATTCCACGGCAATGTGTTTGGACAGACCGGCATATTTACTTAAAAAGGTCTTAATCCGCTCATCCGTGCTTTCTTTTTCTGCCAAAACGGTAAATGTCACATCATCCTCAAGAGAATTCAGCAGATTGCGGCTCACCTCCGTAATCTCATAGAGATTCGTATCGCTTACATCAATATTTCTCATATTTTCCGGGAGCTGACCGACAAGCAAATTTGCCACAACCACAATGGCAAGTACAATCGCTGTCAGACCTACGCTGTAGCTCCCCTGTTTCATTTTTGTTGATTGAAATAGGTTCTTTATCTTTTCCACGGCAATTCCTCCTAACTCCAACGTCTTTTCTGAATCGCCTGTACCGTCAGAAACACAAAGACTGCAATAAGTGACAGATACAGGAAAATTCCGCCGATATCTACGATGCTGTTATTCGTCACGCTCGAAAACACATCATCGAGCGCCAGTTTTCCCAACAGGTTTGTCAAAAGGTTTTCATACCGTGTAGAATCCACAAAATACACAATCACACAGCCAATCACGGATGCCGCCTCCAGTAGTGCTCCGACCAGCCAATTCTGCATCATACGGTAAATATAAAATACAATCGCACTTAGAATCGCAATCATTCCCATCAGACAGCCTTCTGCGGAAGATGGCAGAAACTCCATCAGTCCATTCCACAGATACAACACCAACAGTACCCCGAAAGTACTGATGAAGGCGATGATCTGACTCTCCGTCTGCGCTGACATAAACATCCCGATTGCCACATATACACATCCAAGCAGAAAAAAGATACCGATGGAAATGTAATCCACCTTCAAATAAGCCGTTCCGTTTGCCTTGATAATCAATGGAAACAAGCAGAAAATCAGGTTGGGGATGGCAACAACCGTAACCATCGCCATATATTTTCCGAGAACCAGTTTCGTCAAGCTGACCGGAGCAGTCAAAAGAAGCTGGTCCGTCTTATTTTTTCGTTCTTCCGCAAAACTTTTCATCGTAATCAGCGGAATTCCTACAATAAATACGATCAGAGACCCCGACAATGTATAAGAAAAATATGGATATCCGTAAGTCAGGTTATATGCCGTAAAATAAATTCCCGTAAATGCCACCAGAAACGCCACAAACACGCAGCCGGTGACCGACTGGAAATAGGATTTTAGTTCCCGTTTATAAATCGCTGTCATCTGTATCACGCTCCTTTCCCTGTATTTTGACTGAATCTCGCTGTACGCCTTCACACTTCCGTGTTTCCGCCGAATCTCCCTGTGTCAGTTCCATAAAGACATCTTCCAGACTGGCCTTTGTTGTCTTGAGCATCACCAGCGGGCATTGATTTTCGGCAAACGCCAGAAATACTTTCTCTCTGATATCCTCTCCGCCTTTGGCATCAAACCGGGCATAGACTGTTTTGTCCTTCTGAACTTTTACCTGTATATTCTCCGCACAGCCCATTTCCTGTAAAATGTGCTCCGTCTGCTCCATGCTGCCCGTGGACTCTATCTCAAGACTTTCGGTACCGTGCATCACCTGTTCCAGATTGTCCGGCGTGTCGCTCGCCACCAGTTTTCCATTGGAAATGATTAAAATGTAGTCGCACACTTCCCGCACCTCCGCCAAAATATGCGAGCTTAAAATGACCGTATGTTTTTCGGACAGACTGCGTATCAATTCTCTGATTTCGATAATCTGTTTCGGATCAAGCCCGACCGTCGGCTCATCCAGAATAATAATATCCGGGAAACCCAAAAGTGCCTGTGCCAGCCCCACACGCTGTTTGTAGCCTTTGGAGAGATTACGAATCAGCCGCTGCGAAACCATTTCCAGTTTTGTCAGTTCTATCACTTTCTTGATTTGTTTTTCCCGCTCATTTCCGGGAATTCGTTTTAATTCTGCCGCAAACTCCAGATATTCCATGACTGTCATATCCGTATAAAGGGGCGGAATCTCCGGCAGATACCCGATACATTTCTTCGCCTGCTCCGGCTCTTTTAAAATATCATACCCGTCAATGAACACCTGTCCCTCTGTCGCTCCCAGATAACCGGTCATGATATTCATCGTCGTTGATTTCCCGGCACCGTTAGGTCCCAGAAACCCATAAATTTTTCCCGGTTTCAGATGAAAACTCAAATGGTCTACCGCCACATGGTCTCCATATTTTTTCACCAAATCTTTTACTTCTATCAAATCTGTCCCTCCTTGTATCCTGCCACACACATTCTTGGTTTTTATCGTATGCGGATGTATACATCGATATGCCGTGCCATCTACGTTTGACCAGCACGGCTGAATCGTTACATATTCTGCCGGCAGTACCCGTCTGAATGGTACTGCCGCATATCCGTTTTTTACGGTAACAAAGTTTTGTGAAGTTTTTGTGTCACAACTGTGATAATGTTCTGAATTGAAGATTTGAATAAGAATGATGTCGGGCAGTTCATTTCATAAAGCAAAGACCGTACCTACGGGACGCGCCACAGGCGGCTTTCTTCTGATTCATGGCAAAAACAAACCAGAGGGAGAATCATTTTCCCTCTGGTTTATCCGAGATGGAGCTGTTTTTTCAACGTTTCCTGCAAAACTTGTAAATAATTTGTATTACATTCAAGAGCTGCCGCATTCAGCCATGTTTTTTATCTGCCCACATCCCCACTCATCCGGCCTATTATTGCTCCAGATACGCCACATCCTCCGCACTCAACAGCGCATTTGCCGCCGCGATATTATCCCGCATACGATTCGGATTTGTGGTGCTCACCACCGCAAACACATTCATTTCATTGCTGAAAATGTATCTCATGGCAATCTGGGAAACGCTCATCTGATCTCTGGCGGCAAGTTCCTCCGCCCTTGCAAGGCGGGTCATATTGACCTCATGTAAATAGCCCTTCTGTCCGGCATTGTCCAGAACTTTTTTTGCTCCTTCATAATCACCGGAATGAAACTTTCCGCTGAAGAAACCACGTCCGAGACTGGAATATGCAATCACCGGCATCTGTTTTTCTGCATACCATGCTCTGGCATCTGCGTTTGCCGCTCCGGAAATGGTAACACACTCCCCGCCCCATGGGTCATTCACCTGCTCCGCCAGACCAAAGTTAGGGCTGGAAACACAGAATCCTTCTAACCCATGTGCGGAAGCGTAGGCATTTGCCTCCTCGATTCGCTGATGTGTCCAGTTGGAGACTCCAAACACCTTTATCTTTCCCTGCTGTTTCATTTCATTCAAACAATCAATCACTTCGGAGACCGGTGTGTTCGGGTCGTCTCTATGTAATAGATAGATATCAATATAGTCCGTCTGCAGTGTTTTCAGGCTTATTGCCAATTCTTTTTCTATCACATTGCGGTTGACACAGACCTTTCCGCTCATGCTGACATTCCCGCATTTGGTGAGCAGTACGACTCTGTCCCGGTTATTTCTGGCTTTGACCCACTCTCCCAGCGCCTTTTCCGCTCTGCCATAGCCTCTGGCGCAATCAAAGGCATTGATTCCCGCCGCATACACCGCATCCAACAGTGCCTCGACATTTTTCCCCATCAGCATCGGCCCTATCGCCGTTCCGAAAAAGATTCGGGAAACCGGCAAAGCGATTCCTTCTATCCTGGCGTATGGCGGTCTTTGCAGGCTGCCGTCCAATACGCTGCAGATAAATGTGGCGTATGGATTTACCCACTGTGCATTATCCGTACCGTGAACACCTTTTTTCATCGAATATTCAATTGCCAACGCTCCCGTATATCCATCTTTCTTCAACGCCAGAAGAAGTTCCTTCATCGGAATGATACCGCTGCCTGTTGCCACAGGTACGATTTTTTGTCCGTCGACACAAGTCTCACCCTCTGCAAAATCTCCCACAACCACATCTTTCAAATGCACACGAATGATGTAATCTTTCAGCATTTCATAAATCGCCATCTCATCACAGGATGTATCCGCAACCCGAAAATTGCCGGTATCAAAAATCAGTCCCAGCCCGGGCACATGCTCCAACACATACTTACAGTCCTCGGCAGATGCCAGCGGCTTATACGCATGCGGTGTATTTTCAAATCCAATCTGTATGTCATACTTTTTCGCCAAATCAACAGCCAAAGTAAACTTTTCCACCGCGATATCGAGCATTTCCTGTCTGTCAAGCCCAGCACATATTTTTGGCTCTTTAGGGACGGTCTGTCCCGGAACTACCATAAGATACCTGCTTCCAAAACGTTTTGCCATATCCAGAGCTGCGGTCAGCTGTTGTTCAACTTTGTCCGGTGCCGTATAAAAGGCAGGTGCGGTGATAAGGCATCCGCAGGTGATACCATATTTTTTCATCGCATCCTGTAGTTTCTTTTCCCCATACAGCTTTACTTCCATCTCCATAATATCCATCATATGGATACTATTCTCAGCCGCAATCTGACATAGTTTTTCCGCATTGATTTTGCCAAAGGCAATGTCTCGCATCATGGAAAATGTCATAAGTGTCAGTTCCATCTCAGTTCCCCCATTATCTGTTTTCTTAATTCTACCAGAAAATGCATGGATTTGATATAGGTAACTGTTCTTTTTTCTTTAAATTTCTCCGCAAAATGGTTACTCTTCAAATGTATATCGTTTTCTCATGGAGCGATAACGAAACCGCACCATCTCATTCTTCTCCAGCACATCCTCCTCGGAGCCGGTATACTGGCAGCGGATACAATAGAATTCTTCTTTCTCTGCATCATAAAACATATCGACATCCAGATCCCGCATAAAGCAGGACGGGCACCTGTAATTTAATCTGCCTTTCGTAGCCTGAGCCATGTGGTGTACACCTCCTTCTCCTTCAATGTCCCTGTAAAACCCAATGTGAACATCGGACTAAATGCATATCCTTCTTTGACAAATCCACACTTGTCACGGCCTTGCGCTTCCATAGAAACTCTCGTATCAACCGGCGGAAGCACACATACTGTTTCGTCAGCATTCTGCATCGAAAGTTCCCGGCATTTGTACTCATAATGAATACTATGCGTTTCTTTTCCGGCCACAACAGCCAGTGTAAGCGCGGTCATATCCTCCGAATATTCTGTCGTGCCGTAACAGCCCACCATATATTCACAAATAGTAACCTCTGCATCCGGGTCGGACATCTCCAACACCTTCCTTTCAAACCGGATGTCTCCCGTTCCTTCCGCAAATGTAATCACAGTCTGGATTTTTACGGATACATCTGAAAAAACCACTTCCACCGGTTCAAGTGTCAGCACAACCGCTCCATTCTTTTTTTCACACGTGGCCTTTGTGCGGCACAGGCATAAATCAACTTCTTCTTTTCCACAGATGATTTTAGCGCTGCGGATCGTTCCTTCTCCCGCATAATGGGTAAAATATCCCGCGCGATATTTTTCCTGAATCAAAAACGGATAGGATGCATCCGTGATATGCTGCGTGCCGATACCTACCGGCCAGTTCAGTTTTGCCACATACGGCCGCAAATCCACGATAGCTCCGCCCTGATCCATATTTACGCACACCCGCATATAGGGGTCGGTGTACCAGAAAAGCTGCTTGTCACTGCCGTAGAGAATATCTCTCCAAAGTGCCGACTCGGGCGTGCTGTACGTCTTTCTGCTCCTATAATAGTCCGCGAACTCTGCCATCGTCATATCGACCAGCTTGCCTTCTGCTTTTAGCTTGCCGTAATATCTGCACCCATCATCATAGGACTTTAATAGTAGCTCATAAGGTGCCTCCCAACGTCCCATCTTATTCATCCATCCGGGTCCGACAAACATCATATTGTAGGCATCTCCGTCGTTAAACTTTGCCTGATACCGATACTGGTCAATCAAATTGTACAGATACGGATACTCCCATGTCTGGCTGTCATAGATCATCCCTCTCAGTACATTCTGGGGATGGGTACCAAAGTTTGAGCCATTTCCATCATAGCATGCAATCAAATCACGGCTCAGATGCGGAATCGCCACAATGCCGCTGTCCTCCTCAGCATTTGCAGCGGGCGCATGCGTATTCGCTTTTGAAGGAATCCAAGGCGCCCACGGCCCTCCGTCCATAAACGTATACCACGAATTATTGCAGGTGTGATAGGCCTTCGGACCTTCCTCCCAGCAGGTGGCAACCGCGCACTTCACGTCCGGATACTTCTCCTTAATATAGTTTATTAGCTCTGCATCCATATAATAAGAGCCTGTAGACTGCGGATAAAAGCCAAAAATATCATGGAATTTTTCAAAAACATCCTTCACAATAGCCTTTTTGTCTTCCATCGAAAACATCCAGATACAAAAATCCTTCGTCTTATATTTCTCCCGGAATTCCTCACAGGGCAGTCCCAGAAGGGAGAGTGCAATCTCATCCCCATACGTTTCGTGATGCTCTTTTGCCAGACTGACCGCCTCCTCGTTAAACAAGGATGCGTAAGTCATCTGAATCGTCGTTTTCAACCCATATTTGTGGGCACATTCCTGCTGTATCTTGAAAATATCCAGACTTTCGGTCAAAAGTCCGCTGTCCTTCATATTTTCTGCTTTCCCCTGACCGGTCACTTTCTGAGAGTATTCCGGTACCATTTCCGGTCTATGGATAATATTTACAACAAACATAGTTTTTCTTATCTCCTCATTTTTTATCTATCAGCCTTTTACCGCTCCGGTCATGCCTTCGACAAAGCTTCTCTGCAGCGCGAAAAATACAATTAATGTCGGCAGTGTGGAAATCAATACGGCGAGCATCAGCATTCCATAATCAATGTAGTGGCCGGTGGTCATGTTAGAAATCAGCATCGGCAGAGTCTGCGCACGATTATCAGACATAATCAGACGCGCCCACATGTAGTTATTCCATGCATTCATAAACGTAATGGTCGCAGCTGCCGCATAAGTTGCCTTCATGGTGGGCACATACATTTTGAAAAAAATACCGAGTTCTGTCTCGCCGTCTATCCTCGCCGCCTCGATAATATCTTTCGGGAATGATCTGCTGTTCTGCCGAAACAACATGATGGTAAAGACCGTGGACACAGACGGAAGAATAAAACCGAGCGTCGTATTCAACAGTCCCAGTTTTGCATAGGTCTGATAAATCGGGAGCATTGTGGATACAAACGGAATCATCATAGTAATCATCAACGCTCCGAACAGTCTGTCTTTCCATTTATCATGATATACCTCAAACCCATATCCGGCTACAGAACACACGATAATCGAGGCAATCGTGGTAACCGCTGAATATTTAATCGTGTTCCAGCTTGCCCCTAATAGATCATAATGCTCTACAATTGACTTCAGGTTTTCAAGCAGATGTTTTCCCGGCACAAGCACGCCCCGAACAATATCCACACTCGCGTTCGTGGAGGCAATCAGCACCCACACAAGCGGAAATACGCAAAACAGACTGCATATGATAAGAATGATATTTTTTATACCTCTGCCAATCCAGTATTTTGTTTTATTCACGCCTGTCACCTACTTTCATCTGTATCAATGTGATGGTTCCCACCACCACCAGAATAATCATCGAGAGCGCGCAGGCATAGCCGAAGTTGGGCACTCCCGCAAACGCTGTATTATAAATATAGTGTGCAATCGGCATCGTCGCATTTCCCGGACCTCCGTTTGTCAGGTTGACAGATTCATCATATACCTGAATTGCCGCATTGATTGACATCACAAAAGCAAATACCATCGTCGGTTTTAACATCGGCACGGTAATCTTGAAAAACTGCTGAAGGGAAGTCGCGCCGTCAATTTTTGCCGCCTCATAAATGCCGGAATCAATCGACTGCAGACCCGCCAAAAAGAATATCATCTGATAACCCAACATTTTCCACACACGAACAATCATCAGGATGATTCTGGCGCTGGTCGGATGTCCAAGAAAATTGTAACCGTTTTGGAGTATTCCCAGCCCGACCAGGATAGAATTCACAAATCCGTCGGCTGCAAAAAGGGAGCGGAAGATGACCGCCGATGCCACCATAGACACTGCTGCTGGTACAAAGATACAAGTTCTGTAAATTCCTTTAAGTTTCAGTCTCGGGTCATTTAACAGCACTGCCATAATCAATGCCAGTGCAATGATAACCGGCACGGTGACGACCACATACTCCACCGTAATCTTCAGTGCATCGGCCGCCCGGGAATCCTGCAGGACACGTGTATAATTTGTAATTCCTGCAAATGTCATCTTTCCGGTACGCCCGGTCTGGAAGGACATCAGAAACGCCCGAAACAACGGCACGAAATTCATCACGACAATAAGAATTACGGCGGGCGTCAAAACCGCCCAGCCTGTCAGATTCTGCCTTTTTTTCATCGAAATCTTCATAATCACTGCCCCATTTCAAAAGCTACCGTTTCTTCCGCTGCCGCCAGTTCCTCATCCAAATCTGCTCCGGAATATGCCACATTTGTCACCGCCGTCATATGTGCGGTACGAGCCGTTCCCATGTATGCTCCCATTACACAGGACGGGATTTTTGCAGTGAAGTCTACGATGGTGGCATACACTTTCTGTCCGCCGAAGAATTCTGATTCCTGCTGATAGGTTTCTGATTCTCCCGCCGGAATCCATGTGGAAATCGCGCTGGTCTCCAGAATTTTATCATAAAATTCTTTGCTGCCCGCAAAAGTTGACTTGAAGAAATCTATTGCCAGCTCCGGGTTGTCACACTCTGTGGTAATTGTCCATGTGGAACCGCCCTGACTTGAATAATTGGTTGCCCCGTCCACGCCGTCCACCTTCGGCACATTCGTGATGGCCCAGAGTCCGGACTGGTCTGCTGCTGCCTGTATACTGGACATAATCCAACAGCCGTTCATCGCACCTGCCACGTTTCCGTTATTCAAATTACCGATGTAAGTATCCCAGCCTGTCTCTTCCTGAAATACGCCTGCCTCAAGCATTTCCAGATACAGTTCACTTACTCGCTTAACCTTCTTATTGTCTGACATGTTAAGCTTTCCATCCTCATCGAAATAGCTGCCCCCACAGGAAGTCAGCATAACCGTGATCTGGTTGTAACCGGACTGTCCGTTCAAGAGGGCTTTTCCTGTCTTCTGTTTGACATCTTTTCCTATCTTGATAAATTCGCTCCATGTGATATCCGTAAGATCCTCAATCGTATATCCGGCCTCTTTCAGAATATCCACGCGATATGCGGCAATCGCTGCCCCCGAATCAAACGGGACACCGTAGTTTTTGCCATCCACCACACTCGCCGCGACCTTTCCTTCGGAGAACTCGGAAAAATCAATGCCTGAATCTGTCAAATCCATGAACACGTCCGGATAGGAAAGTACTTCCTGCGCAATCAGACCATCGTCAAAAAGAATGATGTCCGGCAGAACATCAGCAGTATTTCCGGCAGATGTCGAAGTGGACAGTTTCTGTATAATGTCTGCGGATGAGATTTCTACCACTTCCATTTCAAAATCCGGATGGTCTTTTTTGTAAATATCTGCCGCCACATTCATAGCATTGATATTGAAAGCCGGATCCCAGCACCATACTGTCAATTTATTGACTGTTTCTGCATTCTTATCTTTTCCGTCATTGGTCTTTCCATTGTCTTTGTCTGAACCACATCCTGCCAGTATTCCCATGACCATCACAACCGCCAGACACAATGCCATTAATCTCTTTCTCATTTATTTTTCCTCCTTAAAATCTTTGTAGGCACTTAATACTTTTGTATACTGAAGTTTCTTCTCACCGACCACTTTTGCCGTGCCGAGTGGGTAACCATCCGGCATAATCGCTGCATTCGTCTCCGGCTCCCAATAAACCATTCCCTTTAAAGCATGATTATTTACTTTGTTGACAAGTTCAAGAGTATCGGCAAGTAATGCATACGTCTCGTCCTCTTCATAGTCAAATCCGCCGATTTCACTAAGTACAATTGGTTTTTCGTACAATGCTGCGATCTGGTTTAATACAACCATAAATTCTTTGGGATTGTGTCTTTCCTTAAACCATGCCGGATAATAAGACAGTCCTATCATGTCGGTCTTTCCGTTATACTTGAAAAACACATCAAAGAAATCTCTTACCCTCTCTAATATGTGTCCCATAGAAACGTGAGCGATTACGCAGGCATCGGGGCAGATTTCTTTAACAGCATCATATCCTGCATTCAGCAGTTCCACCATTTCTTCCGGATGTTCCGCTTTGTTTCCTGCCGGATGCATGATACCAGAATTGATTTCATTTCCCACCTGCACATATTCCGGAGTAATCCCCGCTGCTTTCAATGCAGACAAAACTTCCTTTGTGTGCTCCGCCACTTTTTTTACCAATTCTTCCTGACTCAGTTCCTTCCATGCTTCTGGTATATCCTGATACATCGGGTCCGCGAAATGGTCGCTGTAATGAAAATCTATCATCAGTTTCATATCCAGTTCTTTTGCCCGCCGCGACATTTCCACCACACAGTTTTTATCACAGAATCCAAGCATCACCAATCCGCCATGTAGTTGGTATCCTTTGAACTCCTTTCCCGGCTTTACCCAGAATCCATATACCGGAGGCTCCACAAATACTCTGAGACGTACGGTATTGGCTCCCAAATCTTTTGCTGCCTTGATTGGGTCAATTTTTTCTCCGTTTTCATCCATCCACTCAAACCCAATGGACTCCAACTGGGATACCCAGCCCAGATCAACGCCTAAAATTGTATCATTTTTCAATTATTACTCCTTCCCGTCTGTCAGTTGCGCACCTGACAAAGCACATTCAATAGCACTATCTTTCCCCTTTCGGTTCTGACACCATCTTATTTTATCTGCTGCAAAAATACAATGACACAGAAAGACTTCTGTGTTATAATCTGTAACATATATGGGAACACACTTCCATACGACACCGCATAGGCGGCAAGTGGTATGTAATCCAGTACATTTGAACAAAAAAGAATTCTTATGGAGGGACAAAATGAATTCAGAATATGCAGATGCATTCCTTTTGGCAAACAGTAACCAAAATTCAATCCATATCGAGCGGAATGAAGAAAATAACAGCATTTATCAGATTCGAACCCCCTTTCAAATTACTTTTATCGCCTGCAGCGGAGGTTCGGAACAGGATTATTTAAGCATCACCACACTCTCCGCAAATCAATCCTGCCACTATCAACTGGCTCTGACTGACCATCATCGGCAATATAACGCCAAAAACCTGCATATTCACGATTATTTTGAATTGCTGGTGGTACTGGAAGGAACTGTGCGGCAAATTATTGAAGATAAAGAATACCTCTACACCGCTGGCTCCTGCTGTCTGATTAACCGCAGCCTGTATCATCTTGAAGATTATGCCGGCTCTGCCAGAATTTTGTTTATCGGTTTTTCGGTGGATTTTATAAAGAATTTATTTTCCACTTGTAACACGGCGGATTTTTCACAGGAAAAAGTAATTTTTAACAGTGATTTTTATCGTTTTATTATGAATGACATCAAAAATCCCGGCTCCAAGGCATATCTGGATTTCATTCCTGCCATGGGCAATCAGACCAGTGTGGATATGCTGCACAAAGTAAACAGTTCCTTGATGGAAATCATGCTGCATCCTACTTTCGGAGCAACCTTCCAGATCAAAGGATTATTTTCTTCTTTGATTGCCAGTCTTTCTAATCCAGAATTTTTCCACTGCACCGAAATGCTTCTGGAGCATAACTCGGACGCCTTGATTTTTGCCCGTATCAGCCATCTTATTGAAGAGAGAAACGGACGCATCAGTCGTGACGAGTTGGCCTGCCAGCTTAATTACAGCGGAGACTATATCAATCGTATCGTAAACAAATTTACCGGACTGTGCTTGTTTGATTATTCCATGAACTTTTGCATGAAAAAAGCAGCCTACGAACTAACTCACAGTAAAAAATCTGTCAGTGAGATTTCCGCGGAGCTGCATTTTAGCAACCGTACTCATTTTTATAAGTTATTCAAAGAGAAATATGGAGTTACTCCGAAAGAATTTCGTGCCCGACAGACTCCGGCTTCCCGCGAAATGCCATAGAAAGAGGGGCTCGCCGCCCCTCAAATTCTTTCTTATTCCCTCCACCGGGCATGGCTGCCGCGGTCGGTCTTCGTGATATAGAGCTGACAGTCTATCTGTTCTTTCAATTCATTGACGTGTGAAATAATTCCCACCAGTGCTTTCTCCCCTGCCAGTTCCTGCAGAATGCGAATTGCCCGCTCACGCGCCATGTCATCGAGCGAACCGAAACCTTCATCCACGAACATCGTCTCCAGACTGATTGCCCCCGCACTGTTCTGCACAATATCTGCCAGTCCCAGTGCCATCGCCAGTGCAGCCAGAAACGACTCTCCGCCTGAAAGCGTCTTTACATCGCGCACAGAATCATTGACCAGATGATACACATCCAAGTCCAGCCCTGCCTGCCCCTGACTGCTCAGATTTTCCATCTCACGGCACTGCAGAATAAACTCGTTATCGGTCATTTTGGCCAGCCTGCGATTGGCAGCCCCGATGATCTGTCTGAAATATTTGCGCTGTACATAAGTCTCAAAATCCAGCTTGATGCTGCCGGAAAGTTGCCCGTTCGCCGTGCGGCTTAAATTGTTCATCATTTCATATTGTTTCTGCAAATCTGCAGCAGCCGAGCCATACTCCCGCAAATTTTTCAATGCCGCTTTGTTTTTTTGATACACCAGATGAAGGCGCAGATGTCTCTCCTTCTGTCCTTTTAATTTTGCCGTTTCCAGTTCCAACTGTGCCTTGCTCTCCTGCAGGTCAACCGATTTCTTCCCTTCCAATTGAGATTGCAGGGATTCGACTCTGGCTGTCTGCCGGAGAACTTTTTCCTCGTAAATCTGCACCTTTTTTTGTAACTGTTCCCGCACGGAAAGCCATTGTCTGGCAGTCTCATACTCACTCGACTGATCCAAAAACCCCTGTCTTTCAAGCTCCTGCACAAACAGTTTTTCCGCTTGTTCCTGCTGTTTAATCAGCATTTCCAATCGATTCTGTTGATTTTCCAGCTGCCCGCTTTTGCGTTCTCTTTCCTCTGCAAACTTGCGCGAGCGCTGTTCCAGTTTTTCCTCTTCGTCACGCAAGGTCTGCAATGTCCGTTCCAGTTCTTTCATCTGACGTTTCACCTGCTGCCCGTTAATGACTTCCGCACGGTTATTTTCTCCATTGATTTGCTGCAGCAGCTTTTCTTCCGCTTCCAGTTGTCCTTTGAGCGTCTGAAATACTTCCGCTGCCTGTGCCCGCCGGTTTTCTGCTGTATCCCGGTACTGTTTTGCCTGTTCCACATCCTTCTGATTCGGCGCATCCTTACGCGTCTGTGCTTTCTGTGGATGATGCACAGAGCCACACACAGGGCATGGCTTTCCTTCCTCCAGTTGCCCCGCCAGAATTCCCGCCTGTTCCTCAAAGAACCGTTGATACCATTCTTCATATATCTGCGAGCACTCCCGGCATTTTTTCATCGCTTGTTCCAGTTTTTCCTGTGCTGTCCGGCAGCTTTCTTTTAAAGTCTGTATGCGCTGCAGGTGCGGCAGAATATCTGCCAGTCTTTGCAGGCGCATCTGCAGGACAGGTTCCTGTTGTTTGCGTTCTTTTGCCTTTTCCTGCCACTGTTCCTGCAGACGTTTTCCCTGCGGCAGATACATTTTCAGCCACTGTTCTGTCTTTTGAACATCCGTCCTCTGTTGTTCTGATTCATGGCGGATGCGTACCCACTCTTTTTCAAACGGCAGAACCTTTTCTGCCCGCGCGGCACATGCAAGCTGTCCCTTACAGCTTTCTATCTCACCTTTCTGTCCCTCCAGTTCCTGTTGTTCTTCTACATATTTCCCGAGCAGGATAAATAATCGATTCACTTCTTCCTGGGCCTGAATGCGCAGATTGAGTGTATCGATTTGTTTCTGCAGACGAGCGCATTGTTTTTCAGATTCCATTTCCATACTCTTGTCCCGACTTACAATCTGACTCAGCAGTTCACAGGTTTCCTGCATCGGGGGCATCTCCAAGTCACATAAACGCTGCCAGTTTTTCCGATATTCGTCTGCACCGGATACCGCTGTGTGCTCCGACACCTCCGCCTGATCCGGCATTCCGACTGAATCCGACACCTCCACCTGATCCATCTCCCGTTTGCAATCCCGGCGGTTTTGTTCCAGTGAAATGTAAAGCTGTTTCGCGCGGTTCGCCAACTCTTCCTGCATCTGCCAGTACAGTTTTGTCTGAAAAATCTGTGAAAAAATCTTCCGCCGTTCTTTCGATTCCGCATGCAGTAGTTTCAAAAAATCGCCCTGCGCAATCATGGCAATCTGTGTAAATTGATTCACATCCAGTCCGATTATTTCTTCTATTTTCTTATCAATTTCCCTCTTTTTTCCCTGAAATTCTTTACCATCCGGTAATAACAGGCTCACTTTAGCGGTTTCTTTCACAAATTTCAGTGTCCCGTCCTTGTTCTTTCGTTTTCCTGCCCGCAGATATTCGGGATTGCGGCGGACGACATAACATTCTCCACGATAAGAAAATTCAAGTTCCACGAACGTATCAATATCTTCCGCCGCATACTGGCTGCGCATCATATTCCCGTCACGTTTTCCGCCGCTGGTATGGTCATAGAGAGCGTAGGTTATGGCATCAAAAATCGTGGTCTTACCGGCTCCGGTGTCTCCCGTGATCAAAAAAAGTCCGCTGTTTATTTTTGTAAAGTCTATCGCTTCGCACCCTGCATAAGAGCCAAAAGCAGACATTGTAAGTTTACATGGTCTCATGGATTTCCCTTTCTCATTTATCCTTCTGCCGCATTTTGTGCCAGAATATCACACAAAACTGTTCTTTCCTCTTCCGACAGTTCCCTCCCCTGCACTTCCCGGTAAAATTCACCGAACAAAGTAAGCGGATCCTGCAATTCACCCTCTTGTACAGACTCACATAGTTTTTGCCGGGTACGGCTATTGTCCATCCGCACTTCCAATATATGGGAGAACACCCGCTCCAACTGTTCTTTCGGTTTATACGGTTCCGACTCATCAGTCAGTGTGACACTGATATAATTGCCGCATATTTTCTCTGCATCAGCCAGAATTTCTTTCAATTCACCGCGCACCTTGCACACATCACGCAAAGGATGCAGCGGATATTTTATAACTTCCGCAGGCTCCCCCTTTGCCTTTAAATTTACCACATGAAGAGTCTTCTCCTGCTCCGATTCGCTGACAGAATATTTCAGCAATGTCCCGCAGTAGCGCACATACTCCTGTCCGGCGCACTGTGCCCCGTGCAGATGCCCCAGCGCCACATAATCAAACTTCTCGACCACACTGCTGTCAATTCGGTCGATGCCTCCCACCTGTACATTCTCGGAATCACAGGTGAGCATTTCGCCTCCCGCACCTGCATAAAATTGATGCGACACCAATATATTGCGGCGTGTCCAGTCAATGTGTTCCCGCTCCAGAAGACGCCGTACCGCCTCCTGATAAGTCTCCGGCAACTGCAGACTGCACTCCGGCTGCTCCTGTCCGCCTTCACGCAAATCCTGATCACTTTCCGTCGTTTCGTGAGTGAAAACCTGTCGTACATATCCCGGTTTTAAAAATGGGAGCAGATAGACATCTACTTCCCCATATTCATCAGAAAGTGTCACCCGGCGCAGATGCTCCTCCGCCGTCTCCGGTACTTTCCCGGCAATAAAAATATGCTGCCGCCCGAGAATCTCTTTCGCATAATCCAAACGCTGTGCACTGTCGTGGTTTCCGGCGATGAGTAATACCGGCACTGTCAACTCAGACAATGCCGTCAAAAATCCATCAAAGATTTCCACCGCCTCCGCTGACGGCACGGACTTGTCATAGATATCCCCGGCAATGACAATCGCATCCGGCGCAAGCTCCCGCGCATACTGCACGACTTCTTGTAAAATATGTTCCTGATCTTCTTTTAAATTGTAATGATGCAGTTGTTTTCCGATATGCAGATCGGACAAGTGAAAAAATCTCATAGTTTCAGTCCCCGGTAACGGTTAAAGCAGGCAAACATTTCCTGCCGTCTCGGTGCTGATAGTGCCGCCACACTTGACGTGCTCTCGCACAGTCCCGCCATCCCGTCTTTTTCTATTTTTTCTTCCAGCTTTTGTACAATACTTCGTAAATCCATACGTCCTCCGAAGAAATGTTTCTCCGCATAGCGCACACAGTATCCAAGCGCCGTCACCTGCTCGCTGTCCACAATCTGCTCCACATAACGCAAATCAATGGTTTCACGATTTATCTGTACCGCTTCACGTCCCATTGTCTTCATCTTAATCCGCTCATTGCCCTGATATTCTCTGTTCTGTCCCGGGCATCTGGTAAACGACGGTTTTTCTGCCGTCTGCTGCAATCCGGAAAGTGCAGGAAAATTTGCCGCCTCCCGCTTTGCCATCTCTGTAATCTCCCGCGGCTCATAGCGATCCATCTGCACGATATGGTCTGCGATGTGGAAATATGCGCCTGAGCTCCCTGCCACGATCACCGTGGAGATGCCATACTCCTGATATAACTCGCGGATGCGGTCAATAAATGGAGTGATTGGCTCCATATCCCGGTGAATGACCCGCTGCATCAGCTCATCGCGTATCATAAAATTGGTCGCGCTGGTGTCCTCATCTATCAGCAGTACCTTTGCACCTGCCTCCATACTTTCAATGACATTTGCTGCCTGCGAGGTACTTCCGCTGGCATCCTCGGTATAAAATCCTTTTGTATCTTTTCCATTCGGCAAATCATTGATAAACATGGAAATATCCGTCTTCTTGATACTTCGTCCATCCTCTGCACGGATTTTCATGGCAGTGGCATCCGTAATCACATACTCCCGTCCATCACCGGCGATATGGTTATACACACCCAGTTCCAATGCTTTCAGCAACGTTGATTTTCCATGATAACCACCGCCTACAATCAGCGTAATTCCTTTGGGAATTCCCATACCGCGCAGGAGTCCTTTATGCGGCAGTTCAAACGATACTTCCATCTCCTTCGGCGATTGAAACGGGATTGCCCCCTTCATCGGTCTTGCGGAAACTCCGGACTCACGCGGAAGGACAGAGCCGTTTGCCACAAATGCTGCCAGTCCCATTTTATCCAGCTGTTCCCGAATATACTGCTGATCCTCCGCCAAATCGCGGATTTTTCCAAGACGCGCCCTATCACAATTTTTATAATACAAAGACCGCTGTACACAATCCGGCAGAAAATCAAACAAAATCTTTTCCAATTCTCTGGCATTGATGGTGCGCCCATTCGCAGGGAAACCAATCTCCATACGCAGAATAACAGAGCCGTCCTCCGGATTTATCTGACATGCCGTTCTCTCAAGAACTTCCTGTCCACAGCGGCTGACGGAAATCAAGCCACTCTTACCGGAACCTTTCGCCTGAAATGCGTGCTGTCCCGCTGCCCGTCCAAACTGTCTTGTCAGCTCGTCCTGCAAAGCAATACGCTGATGCGCGCCGCAATATAATTCCTGCGGGAACCCTGCCTGCGCTCCCTTCAGATGCTGTCTCTTATACACATCTCCGAGCCCACGAGACCGTACTAGATC
>CALZPS010000006.1 GCA_945827765.1 uncultured Lachnospiraceae bacterium
AGATCTAGTACGGTCTCGTGGGCTCGGAGATGTGTATAAGAGACAGATGATATTTGATGCAGAGTATTATCAGGAACTGGCGGAAGATCTTCACGAGAGGGAGCGGGAAATCAAGGCGGCGCGGGGTGAAATCGTGGACCGCAACGGAATCGTGCTGGCAACAAACAAAACCGTTTGTACGATTTCGGTTATCCACAGCCAGATTAAAGATGCGGAGGAAGTCATTGCTGTTTTGTCGAGGGAACTGGAGATGGACAGTGAGACTGTGAGAAAGAGAGTCGAGAAAGTATCCTCAATGGAAAAAGTCAGGACGAATGTGGAAAAGGAAGTCGGAGACCGTATCCGTAATTATAATCTGGCCGGAGTCAAAGTGGATGAAGATTATAAACGATATTATCCTTATGACGAAACAGCGTCCAAGGTGTTGGGCTTTACCGGCGGAGACAATCAGGGAATCATTGGTCTGGAAGTGAAGTATGAGGAATATTTAAAAGGGATAAACGGTACAATTCTCACGGTGACCGATGCGCGTGGAATTGAGCTGGAGGGAGTGGCAGAAGATCGCATAGAGCCGGTGGCCGGCAATACACTGAGAATCAGTCTGGATTACAATATTCAGGCATACTGCCAGCAGGCTGCCGTCAAAGTGATGGAAGAAAAGCAGGCGGACAGTGTGTCTGTGATTTTGATGAATCCACAGAACGGGGAGATTTATGCGATGGTAAATGTTCCGGAATTTAATCTGAACGAGCCATTCACACTTCAGACCCGGGAAGACATGAGTACAGTCAGCAGTGAGCAAAAGCAGGAACTTTTAAATCAAATGTGGAGAAATGGCTGTATCAATGATACATATGAGCCCGGGTCCACATTTAAAATCATCACTTCGTCGGCCTGTCTGGAAGAGGAGGTGGTTAAGCTTGAGGATACTTTTTCCTGTCCCGGTTATTATGTTGTGGAAGACCGTAAAATCCGATGCCACAAAGTAGGAGGCCACGGTGCGGAGACATTTGTGCAGGGATTACAAAATTCCTGCAACCCGGTTTTTATCAATATCGGACTGAGACTGGGGGCAGACCGGTTTTATGACTATTTTGAACAGTTCAAACTGTTGAGCCTGACCAACATAGATCTGCCGGGAGAGGCGGGAACAATCATGCATAAACGGGAAGATATCGGCACGGTTGAACTGGCGACCATGACATTTGGTCAGTCCTTTCAGGTTACGCCGATTCAGATGCTGACGACAGTCAGTTCCCTGATTAACGGAGGGAAACGTGTGACTCCGCATCTGGGTGTTTCGGTGGAGACAGGGGAGGGCGAGGTCATTGAAACATTCCGCTATAAAGAGGAGAACGGCATCGTATCGGAGCAGACCTCCGCTACAATGCGGACACTGCTTGAGAGTGTGGTGACAGAAGGGGGCGGTATCCAGGCTTATATCGAAGGGTATCGTATCGGCGGAAAAACAGCAACTTCACAGACATTGCCAAGAAGTGCACATAAATACATTGCTTCCTTTATTGGCTTTGCTCCGGCGGACAATCCACAGGTAATCGGTATGGTAATCATCCACAATCCACAGGGGATATACTATGGAGGAACGATAGCGGCACCGGTTATGCGCACGATATATGACAATGTTCTGCCTTATATGGGGATTGAAAAAGCCGGGTAAATGCTGTATACTATGGGAGACAAAAGTTACAGTACATACTCACAGAGTATAAATTGTAATGACAAAAGAGACAAAGAGGTGTATATATGACAGAACAGGTAATATTTCCGATATTAATTTCATTTGCGTTAAGTCTGCTTATGGGACCGATTGTGATTCCGTTTCTGAGAAAACTGAAGATGGGGCAGACTGAGCGGGAAGAAGGGGTGCAGTCTCATTTGAAAAAGGCAGGTACTCCGACGATGGGGGGAGTGATAATATTAGGAAGTGTGATAATCACGTCCCTGTTCTATGTGAAGGATTATCCAAAAATTATTCCGGTATTATTTTTGACAGTCGGCTTTGGACTGATTGGATTTTTGGATGATTTTCTGAAAGTGGTGATGAAAAGGTCTGACGGACTCTATCCCGGACAGAAGATGGCTCTGCAGCTTGTGGTGACTGCTGTCTTTGCTTTCTATCTGGTTAGAGTGGCAGATATTCCGCTGACTTTGCTGATTCCGTTTTCCGGCGGAAAACAGCTTGATATCGGCTGGCTGGCGATACCGGTGCTGTTCGTGGCAGTGCTGGGTACGGTGAACGGAACAAACTTTACCGATGGTCTGGATGGCCTTGCCTCCAGCGTGACCGTGCTTGTGGCAACCTTCTTTACCGTGGTAGCGGTCGGGACAAACAGCGGGATTTCCCCTGTTACTTGTGCGGTTATTGGGGCACTCATGGGATTTTTGCTGTTCAATGTCTATCCGGCAAGCGTATTCATGGGAGACACAGGATCGCTGGCACTTGGCGGATTTGTAGCAGGCACGGCATATATGATGCAAATGCCGTTGTTCATTATCATCGTGGGATTGATTTATGTTGTGGAGGTGGCGTCCGTCATCATTCAGGTGGCTTATTTTAAAAAGACCGGCGGTAAAAGGTTCTTTAAGATGGCTCCGATTCACCACCATTTCGAACTTTGCGGATGGTCGGAGACGCGTGTGGTGGCAGTATTTTCGATTGCCACGGCAGTACTCTGCATGGTGGCATTTTTGGGGTTATAAGTTAGAAGTGTGATTTGGGGAGAAAAGGAAAAATGGACTTAAAAGAGAAAAAAGTGTTAGTGTTTGGTTCGGGAATCAGCGGGGTGGCTGCCAGCCGTTTGCTTTTGCAAGTAGGGGCGCGGGTTGTCCTATATGATGGAAATACATCGCTTGATGCAAAGGCGGTTGAAGAACAGGTCTTGAGTGCAAAGCCCGCTCTTTCAAATGTACACTTCCGGGTGATTCTCGGAGAATTACCTGCGGATGTGAGAGAGAGTCTGGCGCTTGTTGTGATGAGTCCGGGAGTGCCGACGGATTTGCCGGTGGTAGACGAAATGAGAGCGGGAGGCATCCCGATATGGGGAGAAATAGAACTGGCTTATACATTTGCCAAAGGAGATGTGCTGGCGATTACCGGAACAAACGGTAAGACAACAACCACTACATTGCTGGGCGAGATTATGAAACAGTATTGTCACACCTATGTAGTGGGAAATATTGGAAATCCTTACACAGAAATTGCTCTGGACATGACGGAGCAGTCTGTGGCGGTAGCGGAGATGAGCAGTTTTCAGTTAGAGACGATACATAAGTTTCGTCCGAAGGTCAGCGCAGTGTTAAATATCACTCCTGACCATCTGAACAGGCACCATACGATGGAAGGCTATATTGCAGCGAAGAAACAGATTTTCCGCAATCAGACTTCGGAGGATATATGCGTGCTGAATTATGAAGATGAAGTGACACGCAGTTTTGCCCGGAATACCGATGCGAAAGTTATCTATTTCAGCAGTCTGCGCAAAGTGGAAGGCGGTATTTATCTGGAAGACGGCAATATCATCTATCATGTGGAAGAACCGGTGACAATCTGTCATGTGGATGAACTGCAGATTCTGGGACGGCATAACCACGAGAATGTGATGGCAGCAGTTGCCATGGCAGCTGCATACGGGGTGCCGTTTGATATCATCCGCAAAACGGTGTGCGCATTCAAGGGAGTGGAACATCGGATCGAATTTGTGGCAGAGAAAAACGGGGTTGCCTATTACAATGATTCCAAAGGGACAAATCCTGACGCGGCAATTAAGGGAATTCAGGCGATGAACCGGCCGACTTTATTGATTGGCGGCGGGTATGACAAGGATTCTTCTTACGAAGAGTGGATAAAGGCGTTTGACGGAAAAGTGAAAAAGCTGGTGCTGATAGGTGCTACCAGGGAAAAAATTGACGAGACGGCTAAGAAACTTGGTTTTACGGAGACGGTGTTGGCGGACAGCTTTGAGGAAGCTTTTGATATCTGCGTGAAAAATGCAAAATCAGGTGATGCTGTCTTGTTGTCTCCGGCCTGTGCGAGTTGGGGAATGTTTAAAAATTACGAAGAACGTGGGGATAAATTCAAAGAACTTGTAAACCGGTTATAAGGAGTGGTTTTTTATTGAAACGTTCGAAAGGAAAGCGCCGATATGATGAGACGCTTGTAATCGTGGTTTTTTTGTTGGTAGGAATTGGTCTGATCCTTTTGTATAGTACGAGTGCATATAATGGGCAGGTGAAATTCCACGATTCATTTTATTATTTGAAAAAGCAGGCATTTGCAACGGCAATCGGTTTGTGCGGGATGTTCGTGGTGGCCGGGATTGATTATCATAAATGGGTGCCGTTTGCAGGGCTTGGATATCTGACAGCGATCATCTTATCGGTTGCTGTCATATTCATAGGAGACGAGTATAATGGGTCCAAAAGATGGCTGTCTTTGGGCCCGATTTCTTTTCAACCCTCGGAATTTGCCAAAGTGGCGGTAATATTGTTCCTTGCATGTCTGGTGACAAAACATGTAAAAACGATGGGAAAACTGACCACACTGATGAGAGTATTTGTTCCCATACTGCCGATTGTCGGTCTGGTGGGAGCCAGTAATTTGAGTACGGCAATTATCATTCTGGGAATTGCTGTCGTGCTGATCTTTGTTGCCAGTCCCAAATATGCACAGTTTATCGGGATGGGGGCGGCTGCAATCGGGTTTATGGGAATTTTTCTGGCGCTGGAAAGCTATCGTCTGGAACGAATTGCAATCTGGCGAAATCCTGAAAAATATGAGAAAGGATATCAGACATTACAGGGACTGTATGCAATCGGCTCGGGAGGACTGTTTGGTCAGGGGCTGGGAGAGAGTATCCAGAAATTGGGGTTTCTGCCGGAAGCACAAAATGATATGATTTTTTCTATCATTTGTGAAGAGTTAGGGCTTTTTGGTGCTGGGCTGATTGTCCTTCTGTTTTTGGTTCTGATCTGGCGTTTTTTTGTGATAGCGACCCACGCCAAAGACTTGTTGGGATGTCTGATTGCCTCGGGGGCGATGGCACATATGATGATACAGGTGATTTTGAATATTGCGGTTGTGACAAATAGCATACCCAACACCGGGATCACACTGCCGTTTATCAGTTACGGCGGCACCTCCGTGCTGTTTCTTCTGCTGGAAATGGGGCTTGTATTGAGTGTGTCGAATATGGTAAAATAGACTCTGGAATCCAACCGCTGTGCGATCGCCGCGCTGCGTGCAAAATGATTCTGTCGCTACCATCATGGGGTCAAAAGCTTTTGCCCCCAATATCAAAATTAGACTTTAGCGATAAATGAGAACCATGAACGAGGAGGCTGAACATGGCACAAAAGAGGCTCCGGAGGAAACAGACAGCAGGGAATCAGGCCGCAAGGAAACGGACAGCAGGGAATCAGGCCGCAAGGAAACGGACAGCAAGGAAACAGACAGTAAAGCGTAAAACGAAAAAGCGCAGAAGAAAGATCCTTAAGATAAGTTTGATTGTGTTGGTTATCCTTGCACTTTTAGTCGGTCTTGGTTATCTTTCGACTTTAGTTTTCAAACTGAAACAGATTAAGGTGACAAAGAACCGATATACTGTCA
This sequence comes from uncultured Lachnospiraceae bacterium, assembly GCA_945827765.1. Lineage (GTDB taxonomy): Bacteria > Bacillota > Clostridia > Lachnospirales > Lachnospiraceae > Schaedlerella. The sequence goes on from CALZPS010000006.1 coordinate 5,627, forward strand.
GTGAGGATGTGGTGAATTGGATAAGGAAGGATCCTTACTCGGAAAATACACTTTATGTATGGTGGAAATATAATCATACAGAACCTTTGGCACTGCCGGCGGCGGAAAGCGTGAAGGTGAAGATAACTTCACCGTGGGAGGTGACGGTGGAAATCAAAGAAAAGACGTTTACCGGATGTCTGACTCTGGGTGAAGAATTTATCTATTTTGACGAAAAAGGAATTGCCTCATACAAAAGTCCGGAAGTGATGGAAGGCGTGATACTGGTGGAAGGCGCGGAGATAAGCGCGGAAGAAGTACAGATAGGAAAAGTACTTCCGGTTTCCGACAGCGGCATATTTGAGAAAATCTGTGAGATTACCGGTTTGTTGGAGCAAAACAAGTTGACCCCGGATAAGATTGCGTTTGCTGAAACAGATTTAGAGCTATGGTTTGGCGGAGTGCGGATTCAGGTCGGAAGCGGGAGCTATGAGGCAAAGGTTGAGCAGATACCGCCGATCCTGGAAAAATTAAATGAATTGTATCCCGGGCAAAAAGGTGTGCTGCATCTGGAAAATTATGAGCAGGGGACAGATTCTATTCGTTTCGTACCCGAATGGTTCGAACAGACCGAAGGATAGAAACAGTAATTTTAAAAAAAAGTTCGAAAAATAAATAAAAATCTATTGATTATTTACGAAAAAGACTATATTATATACTTATTGGATTCTATCATTCAATAAAGGGATGTATTATAATTAATAAGAGACAAAGGAGGAAATACTCTTGTTAGAAATTAAAACCAACGAATCAGAAGCGGCTGCAAGAATAATTGTAATTGGTGTCGGCGGGGGCGGAAACAACGCGGTGAACCGCATGATTGATGAACAGATTGCAGGTGTAGAATTTATTGCGATTAATACAGATAAGCAGGCACTACAGCTTTGCAAGGCTCCGACCTTGATGCAGATTGGAGAGAAACTTACAAAAGGTCTCGGTGCGGGAGCACAGCCGGAGGTAGGAGAAAAAGCGGCGGAAGAGAGTGCAGAGGAGATTTCTGCAGCACTGAAAGGGGCAGATATGGTATTCGTTACCTGTGGTATGGGTGGCGGTACCGGAACCGGTGCGACTCCGGTCGTTGCGCGGATTGCCAAAGAACTTGGGGCATTGACTGTCGGCGTTGTGACGAAACCGTTCCGTTTTGAGTCCAGGACACGTATGCAGAATGCGATGACAGGCATTGACAAATTAAAAGAAAACGTAGATACACTGATTGTTATCCCGAATGATAAGCTGCTGGAGGTTGTTGACAGAAGAACAACGATGCCGGAAGCTTTGAAGAAAGCAGATGAAGTATTACAGCAGGGTATTCAGGGCATCACAGATTTGATTAACGTACCATCTCTGATTAATCTGGACTTTGCAGATGTGCAGACTGTTATGAAGGACAAGGGTATCGCACATATCGGTATCGGTGAAGGACGTGGAGATGACAAGGCACTTGAGGCTGTAAAACAGGCAGTTGCAAGTCCATTGCTGGAGACCACCATTCAGGGGGCATCTCATGTCATCATCAACGTATCCGGAGATATCACTTTGATGGATGCATCTGATGCAGCAGAGTATGTACAGGAGCTGGCAGGAGAGAATGCAAATATTATCTTTGGTGCGACGTACGATGACACCAAGTCTGACGAGGCTACCATTACTGTCATTGCGACCGGCTTACATAATGTAGGCGGAAGTGCATCCAAGCTGAAGGCAAGACTGGAGGGACAGCAGAAAGCAGGTTCAGTACTCCAGAATGATGGCACAGTAAGACCGACGGCAGCTGCCAGAACAATGGGTGGTACAATGCCGACTCTTCAGCAGCCAAGACCGACTGCCGGTGGAGTGAAAGAACAGCAGATTAAAATTCCGGATTTCTTTAAGAAATAAAGAGTTGGAATACACAAAAAGGGTATCGGATTTTCCGATACCCTTTTGTAATAGCTTTACCATATCGCTGAACGGCTACATTTTTTGTCGAAACATATCTTGAAATCCTCGTCCGTATCTGACATTTTTCCGGATTCATTTTTTATATAATGCATTTGTCCGATAAGAAAGAAGGGAAATCGTGCATTATGAGTTGTACATAGACGTATTGTTTTTCACAAATTTTATGATGGATTCTCTGTTGCTTTTGGCCGTCAAAAAAATTCTTGGATGCAGAACAAACAACAGGAGAGTGTTTGCCGGCGCAGCTTTCGGAGCCGCGGCATTGTGTGTAGCGGCGGTTCTTCCGTTTTGGGCTTTCCTGAAATATTTGTTGCTTTATTTGGCACTTCCTGTTTCAATGCTGGCCTGGAGCCTGAAAATCAAAAAAATAGCAAAACTATTTCAGGCATTTGGCTTGTTTTATGTTATGGCCTTTTTGTGCGGAGGAATCCAGCTTGGTCTGCGCCCTTACATCAGAACAGCGGGGCTGTTTTTTGCGGTGTCGTTGGCCGCATATTATCTGCTTGTGGGCTGCTGGGGGCAATTGATCAGAATACGAAACAGACAAAAAAATCTTTGTGAAGTACAGATTTGTACATTAAGTGGAGAATATACATTGAAAGCATTGCTGGATACCGGAAACGCATTAACAGATCCGGTGTCTCAAGAACCGGTAAGTGTGATAGGACGGAAAACTGCCAGACAGATTTTGTCGATGGAGCCTGCACAGGGAATGCGGTATATTCCTTTTCGGTCAGTGGGCGGTGAGGGCGTACTTGCAATCGTCCGGGTAGAAAAAATGTGTGTGTATTTGCCGGAGGAACACTGGGTCGTGCGTCCGATCATTGGAATTAGCGGACAAAATATACAAGAACAGGATGAATATCAGATGATTTTAAACCCTGACATCATAGGAGGAGCAAAGACATGATAGTAAAAGTAGCTGTACCGCAGCAATTTCAGTTAAAAATCATACCGGATTTAAAAAATATGTTTTTTTCCAATCAGCGGGAAATTCATTATATCGGAGGCACGGAGGTGCTGCCCGCACCTCTGGATGCAGAAAAAGAAGAGGAAGTCATCAGACGTCTGGGAACGGAGGAAGACGAGGGTGCAAAACGGCTTTTGATTGAACATAACCTTCGTCTGGTAGTGTACATAGCGAAGACATTTGACAACACAGGAGTGGGAGTGGAGGATTTGATATCGATAGGTACGATTGGGCTGATTAAAGCAATCAATACCTTTCAGCCTACAAAAAAAATCAAACTGGCGACTTATGCCTCCCGATGCATTGAAAATGAAATTCTAATGTATCTCCGGCGCAATAATAAAACAAAACTGGAGGTGTCAATTGATGAACCTCTTAATGTGGACTGGGATGGAAACGAATTACTTTTATCCGACATTTTAGGGACGGATGAGGATACAATTTATAAAGATTTAGAATCAGAGGCGGAGCGGAAAGTGTTGATGAAAGCGATAAATAAACTATCAAGCCGGGAAAAACTGATTATCCGTATGCGGTTCGGGCTTGACAGTCCGGGCGGGGAGGAGAAAACACAAAAAGAAGTGGCAGATTTTCTGGGGATATCTCAGTCTTACATTTCCCGTCTGGAGAAAAAAATCATGCAGCGTCTGAAACGTGAAATTGTTCGCTATGAATAGTGTCAAGGGCTAAAAGTTTTTTTATTTTCTGCCGGAATGGAATAACAGAAACGGATAATGAGAAGAATTCCTACTAGTAAACAAAACTTATGAAGCTGGTAGGAGGATACAAGACTATGACTCTGAATAAAGTAGAAATATGTGGTGTGAATACAGCAAAGCTTCCGCTCCTGAGCGAACAGGAGAAGGAGGCTTTGTTTGTGCGGATCAAAGCGGGGGATGAAGAGGCAAGAGAACGTTATATCAAAGGCAATCTGAGGCTGGTTTTAAGTGTGATCAAGCGGTTTGGCAGCAGCAGTGAGAATGCGGATGACTTATTTCAGATTGGTTGTGTGGGGCTGATGAAGGCCGTGGATAACTTCGACCCGGAGAGAGAAGTAAAATTTTCTACTTATGCTGTGCCGATGATTATCGGGGAAATCAGACGGTATTTGAGGGATAACAGCAGTTCCATCCGAGTGAGCAGATCACTTCGAGACACTGCATATAAGGCGATTTATGCCAAAGAAAATTATGTGAAAAAGTATATGAAGGAGCCGACCGTTCAGGAAATTGCCCGGGAAATCGGAATCTCCAAGGAAGATGTGGTATTCGCACTTGATGCGATTCAGAGCCCCATGAGCCTGTATGAGCCGGTGTACAGTGATGCAGGTGATACTCTGTATGTGATGGATCAGGTCAGCGATAAAAAAAGCCGGGAAGAGAACTGGGTGGAAGAATTATCTCTGGAGGCAGCGATGGAGCGCTTGAATGAGAGAGAACGATATATCATCCGTCTGCGTTTTTTTGAAGGAAAGACACAGATGGAAGTGGCGGAAGAAATACAGATTTCACAGGCTCAGGTCAGCCGTCTGGAGAAGAATGCCCTGAAAGTCATGAAACAGTATTTGGTGGGGGAATAAGGTTGCATTTCACATTCACGCCGGCGTGTGGATATGTAACGGAATAAGTTCAGCACAAAAAATAAAATTTTATATTGAAATTTTGTAGTCTTCATACTATGATAATCTTACCAGAATGCAACGGAGTGAAGAAGGGAAGAGACAACATGTATAAGGTGTGTATATTTGACTTGGATGGAACATTGACGGACACGCTGGATTCGCTGCTCTTTTCTGTGAATGAGACGTTAAAAGAGATGCAGCTTTCGCCAATCAGCAGAGAAGAGTGTCGCTGTTTCGTGGGAAATGGTGCACGTATCCTGATTGAAAAAGCTCTGCTGGCGGCGGGAGAGCGTACTTTGGAGAGACTGGATGAGGCGATGCAGATATATGGACGTATATTTGATGCCAATTGCACATATCATGTAGTACCTTATGACGGAATCACAGAGATGCTGGCATCACTGAGAGAGGAAGGAATAAAGCTGGCAGTGCTCTCTAACAAGCCGCATAGGCAGACTGTACATGTTGTGGAAGAGATTTTCGGAAATCATACCTTTGCGTGGATTCAGGGACAGCAGGAAGGAATTCCGCGCAAACCTGATCCGACTGTTGCGCTGCAGATTGCAGAGAGGTTGGGAGCAAAGCCGCACGAGTCTGTCTATATTGGAGACTCCGAGGTGGATATTGCGACAGGAACAGCCGCACATATGAAAACGATAGGGGTTACATGGGGATTTCGTACGTGCGAGGTTCTACGGGATGCCGGAGCAGAAGTGACTGCCGGCTCACCGGAAGAAATAATGAAACTGATAAAGGGGTAAGGAGGTTCGATGTGATGAACGAATACAGTGAGGAGTGTCTGTTGACTTTCTTAAAGAAACAGTCTCAATTATTTGATGAGCCGGTTGCGGAGACAATGGAAGAAGCGGAATCGTTTCTGGAGGACTGCATGGCAGTTGTGGTGGATTCACTGGAGGAAGTGAAAGAGTATTTTGAAGAAAACGGCGTGGATGTAAGCGGGTTGAGCTATGATGAGCTGGAGGAGCAAAGAGAAGTGTTTGCCCTCCCGGACGGACAGTACCTGATAGTGGAAGGATGATGTTGTGCGGGCGGGATGAGACTGTGAAGCAGAATTGAAAATGTTCCCCCTGAACAATGAGCCGATTAAAAAAGCCGCAGCTTACTGAACTGCGGCTTTTTCTACTGCTTGTGAAATGGCATCCAGAATAATCCTGGAAGTATAAGGAGATTCGTCGGAGAGTGTAATATCTTCCAGCGACTGCGTTTCATAAATCTGTACGGCAATATCTTCGATAGCGGGCTGAACCAGAGGAAACATGGTAGTGACGCTTTCATCAAGGTTGGAAAAACGGATGGAATTGATACGGGATTCATCCACGGTGACTTCCACTTCGAGGTTTGTATTGTTGAGTGACAGTGTGGAAGTATAAATTCCGGGGGTGTATTTTTTTGAGGTTTCGTTTGGCTTTTCCGAATTCTTGTCAGACCCAAACATCACAGCCAGCAGCAAGATTAGGACGAGGGCAAGACCGAGAAAAATAGCAGTATATATGATTTCTTTCATATGAAGCACGACGATTTTTGTTTTGGAACTCATAGAATTCTCCCTGTATTATTTTTTTACTATTTTATGTAAATCTGATGGGAAATATTACATTTGACGGGCAACTCGCATGGTAAAGGAGAGGTATAAAGATGTTTATAATAGTCGGCTTGGGAAATCCCACGAAAGAGTACGAGGGAACCAGGCATAATGTTGGATTTGAAGTGATAGACAGAATCGCAGAAAAATATAATATAGATGTGGCAGTAAAGAAACACAGGGCTCTGGTCGGAAAAGGAATGATTGGCGGGGAGAAGGTGATTCTGGCAAAACCGCAGACGTTTATGAATCTGAGTGGAGAAAGTGTGCGAAGTCTGTTGGATTTTTATAAGGTGGATGAGACGACAGAATTGCTGATCATATATGACGACGTAAGTCTTGCTCCCGGGCAGCTCCGAATCCGGGCGAAGGGCAGTGCCGGCGGACATAACGGTATCAAGAGCATTATCGCCCATGTGGGGGGACAGGTGTTTCCGAGAATCAAGATTGGAGTGGGAGAGAAACCTCCGAAAATGGATCTGGCCGATTATGTGCTGGGACATTTTTCAAAAGCGGAGAAAGAACAGATGGAAGAGGGATACATGGCGGCAGTGGGAGCAGTGGAGCGTATTGTCTCAGGGGAACTTCAAACGGCCATGAATGAATATAATCGAAAAAAGAAGGATGAGCAGGCAAAGTGAAAGCATTGTTGGCACCGCTTAAAGAATTGGCGGATTTCGGGGAAATAAAAAGAGAACAGACGAAAGCGACGGGACTGATACAGATTGCGGGGTGTGTTGCATCTCAAAAGACCCATTTCATATGTGCATTGGGGGAAGATTCCCGATATCGGCTCATCGTATATTCCGGTGACGAAAAAGCAAAACAGGCATGGGAAGAAATGCGTTTTCTGGAGGAAAACGTGTTTTATTATCCTGCTAAAGATTTGCTTTTTTATCATGCGGATATCAAAGGTTATTATCTGAAGAGCCAGAGGATGGAAGTGGTGCGTGCGCTGCTTTCCCCGGAAGAGGCACTCGGACAAGAGGATAAGGAAAGTTCCGGGATGACCGTCATCACAACGGTGGATGCTTTTCTGGATGGATTAGAACCCCTTTCCGAGATTGAAAAAAGACGGATTTTTCTGGAGACCGGGGAAAATGTGGATTTTATGGTACTTCAAAAGGGACTTGCCGATATCGGATATGTGAGGGAAGAACAGGTAGAAGGTCCGGGACAGTTTGCCGTGAGAGGCGGGATTATGGATATATTCCCGCTGACCGGGGAAGTGCCTGTGCGTATCGAACTTTGGGGAGATGAGATCGATTCCATCCGTACATTTGATGTCGAGAGCCAGCGTTCCATAGAGAATATGCAGCAAATCATGATTTATCCGGCAGAAGAGTCTGTGGGAAATACGAAAGAAACAGTTTCTTTTTTGGACTATTTTCCACAGAGGGAATGCATCCTGTATTTGGATGAACCGGTGCATCTGGCAGAACGTTTGAAGGAAGTCGAAGAAGAATATAAAACCAGTCTGGAAGGACGCAGGGATGCCGGCATATTAAAGGCAGAGGAACCTGTGGTGTTTTCGGCGGATACAGTTCTGGCTAAAATCAATTCCTGCTATGCAGTTGGATTTACTACATTGGAAAATAAATGTAAAGGGTTTATGCTGCGAAAGACTTATAGTATTCAGACACAAGGGGTGAACCCATACAATAACAGCTTTGAGATGCTGACAAGGGATTTAAAACGTCTGAAACGAAACGGATATCGTGTTGTGCTGCTATCAGGGTCGCGCACGAGGGCAAAACGTCTGGCGGAAGATTTGCGGGATTATGATTTGAGCAGTTTTTACAGCGAAGACATGGAGCGGGAAGTGCAGCCGGGTGAAATATTGGCGGCGTATGGGCATGTTGCAGAAGGTTATGAGTATCCGATGTTGAAATTCATGGTGATTTCCGAGTCGGATATTTTCGGGCGCAGAAAGAAAAAGAAAAGACGCAGAAGAGCCTATGACGGACAAAAGATACAGGATTTTGCAGAACTGAGAGTAGGCGATTATGTCGTCCATGAAAATCATGGACTGGGCGTCTATGAGGGAATCGAAAAAATTCAGGTAGACAAAGTGACGAAGGATTATATGAAAATACGTTATGCGGACAGCGGAGTTTTGTATATCCTTGCGACACAGTTGGATTTGATTCAGAAATATGCCGGAGCCGATGCCAGAAAGCCAAAACTGAATAAACTGGGAACAAGCCAGTGGACAAAGACCAAGAGTCAGGTCAAAAGTGCCGTTCAGCTCGTGGCGAAGGATTTGGTAAAGCTCTATGCGGCAAGGCAGAGCCTGGAAGGCTATGCGTATGAGCCGGATACAGTGTGGCAGAAGGAATTTGAGGAAATGTTTCCGTTTGAGGAAACGGAAGACCAGATTCAGGCAATCGAGGATACAAAACGGGACATGGAGAGTACAAAAATCATGGACCGTCTGATTTGCGGGGATGTGGGATACGGCAAGACGGAAATTGCCATCCGGGCAGCTTTCAAGGCAGTTCAGGAAGGAAAACAGGTTGTGTATCTGGTTCCGACCACAATTCTGGCGCAGCAGCATTATAATACGTTTGTTCAGAGAATGAAGGATTTTCCTGTGCGTGTGGATTTACTATGCCGTTTCCGTACCTCGGCACAGCAAAAGAAAACGACGGAGGATTTGCAAAAAGGTTTGGTCGATATCGTAATCGGAACTCATCGGGTGTTGTCAAAAGATGTTGTGTTTAAGGATTTGGGGCTGTTGATCATTGATGAAGAGCAGCGCTTTGGTGTTGCCCACAAAGAGAAAATCAAGAAACTGCGGGAAAATGTGGATGTACTGACACTGACTGCGACTCCGATTCCGCGAACGCTTCATATGAGTCTGATCGGAATACGTGATATGAGTGTACTTGAGGAAGCACCGATGGATCGTATGCCAATTCAGACCTATGTGATGGAATATAATGAGGAGATGGTAAGAGAAGCCATCGAACGAGAAATTTCCCGCGGCGGACAGGTTTATTATGTGTACAACAGGGTATATGATATCGCGGATGTGGCGGGGCGTGTACAGAAACTGGTGCCGGAGGCAAATGTATCCTTTGCACACGGACAGATGAATGAGAGACAGTTGGAAAACATCATGTATGATTTTATTAACGGAGACATTGATGTGTTGGTGTCCACGACGATCATTGAGACGGGACTGGACATTTCCAATGCCAATACGATGATAATCCATGATGCGGACCAGATGGGGCTGGCTCAGCTTTATCAGCTGCGCGGACGTGTGGGTCGTTCCAACCGTATGGCGTATGCGTTTCTTTTGTACCGCCGCGACAAACTCCTCAAGGAGGTGGCAGAAAAGCGGCTGGCGGCAATCAGGGAGTTTACGGATCTTGGTTCCGGTTTTAAGATTGCCATGCGGGACTTGGAAATCCGGGGAGCAGGAAATCTCCTGGGGGCAGAGCAGCATGGTCATATGGCTGCAGTGGGATATGATTTATACTGTAAGATGCTGGGGGAAGCGGTGAAACAGGAAAAGGGCGAGCTTTTTGAGGAACCTTTTACTACATCCATAGATTTGAATCTGGATGCATATATACCGCAGTCTTATATCCCCAATGAGTATCAGAAACTGGATGTTTATAAGCGTATTGCGTCCATTGAAAATGCAGAAGAAATGGATGATATGGTGGAAGAACTTATCGACCGCTTTGGAGATATTCCAAAGAAAGTACAGCAGCTTTTGCACATCGCTGCTCTCAAAGGTCTGGCGCACGAGGTTTATGTGACCAATATTGAGCAAAAAGACGGACAGTTGAAATTGACGATGTTTGAAAAGGCCAAGGTGAAACCGGATAAGATACCTCCTTTAATTACAAAGTATCGTGGCGCACTTGTGTTTAAAGCGGAGAATCCTCCGTATTTTCTGTATCAGAAAAAGGGAAAAAGCGGAAAAGAGAAAGATAATGCGGTATTGGAAGTTGTGAAAATGTTGTTAAATGATATAAAAAGCTTGTTAGATTGAGAAAAAGAGTTTATACTGATGGAGTTAAGGTTATGATGGACAATGGCAGCCGGTCAGTCTTGTGCACGCAGGCCGGATGTCTGTGCATCGTAGCGATTCAGAAGATACGCAGGAGGCAAGTTATGAAACAGTGGAAAAAAAGAGGAATCGTGATGGCGACGGTGTTTTCACTTGCCGCAGCCTCGTTGGCAGGATGTGCCGGAACTGTGAATCCGGAGGAAACGCTGGTGACCGTGGGTGATACGGAAGTGTCCTATGGTGTCGTGAACTATTATGCAAGGCTCCAACAGGCTCAGTATGAGAGTTATTATGCGAGTATGCTTGGCACAACCGGAGAGGCGTTCTGGAGTCAGGCCGGTTCTGACGGAAAGAATTATGCGGATACGATAAAAGAAGGTGTCATGGAGGATATTCAGGAACTGTATCTGATTAAACAGCATGCCGCAGAGTACGGTGCGGAGTTGACCGAGGAGGAAAAGACATCGATTGAAGAAACGGCAAAGCAGTTTGTCTCTGACAATTCTCAGGAAGAAAGAGATGCGGTATCCGGTGATGAAAAATATGTAAAAGAGTACCTGACACTGCTTACCATAGAAAAGAAGATGGATCCGCTGATGACAGCTGATGTGGATGAAGAGGTGTCCGATGAAGAGGCTGCTCAGAAGGCTATGGATTATATCTATGTATCCTATAGTACGAAGGATGCGGATGGGAACAGTGTGGATATGAGCGATGAGGAGAAAGCGGCTTTAAAAGCGGATGTACAGACAGCTTTGGATGAACTGAAAGCGGGAAAGGCAGAGTTTGCAGTAGTGGCGGCGGCACTCGGGGAAACTGTGCAGACTGCGACGTTCGATGCGGAGAGCTATTCTCCCAAC
>CALZPS010000007.1 GCA_945827765.1 uncultured Lachnospiraceae bacterium
TGCCGGTACAGAGGAGAAGACCGGCATAGAGGAAGAGACCAGCATAGAGGAAGAGACCGGCATAGAGGAAGAGACCGGTACAGAGATGGATGCAGCGAATTCTCGTCTTGAGCTGACGGAGCATGGTGTGGTGGAGTATCTTTCTGTTATCACATATTCAACAGAAATTGAAGATATGGAAACATGTGCAGAAGAAATCATTGAGCGAAGTATCGCGAATGATTTTAAAAACATATTGTTTAGTTATGACAGAAACGGTTATCCGATAGAACTTCATGCAAAAGTCTATCTGACAGAAAAAGACATGGAAAATGGAAATCCGGTTTTTGAAATGGATTATGAACAGGATAAGGAGGATGGGTACCGGTATAATATCAAAGACCATCCTGAGAAATTCCATCTGACGATTCGATAAGAACAATACGGCAGTGGTGTAGGGCAAGGATGTAGCGGGACATGGTTCAATATGATTTCCATCCAAATATCATCATATCATCTGGGAGAGGTGCAGAGAAGTTCATAATCTCCCCGGTGATGGGATGTTTAAAACAAAGGTGCGCAGAGTGCAGCGCCTGCCTTGTCATGTATTCCATATCGGGATTGTAAAGATAGTCACCAATCAGCGGATAACCCAGATATTTCATGTGGATTCGTATCTGATGTGTGCGGCCCGTCTCTAAGCGCAGAGCGACAAGACTGTGACCGTTTTTCGTTTCCAGTTTCCGGTAGTGTGTCACGGCGTGCTCGCCATGTTCAAAGTCCACGATTCGCTCGATGACGGAGCCGGGTTTACGTGAAAGCGGTGCGTTGATGGAGCCGGTTTCGGGAGTGATGCTGCCGCGTACAATCGCCAGATAATGCCGCTCAATCTCATGGCTTTTTGCCATGCGGGACAGGATATTTGAACTGAGCATATGCTTGGCAATGACAGTCAGACCGGAAGTATCGCGGTCAAGACGGTTCGTACAGCGAAAGATGAATGTTTTATCCTGCTGTCTATAATACCAGGCAAGTGCATTGGCCAGAGAATAATAATAGTTGCCCATGGAAGGGTGAATCGGCATCCCTGCAGGCTTATTGACTACAACCAGATCTTCATCTTCATAGACAATATGAAGCGGCAGAGAAACCGGTGGGATTTTGTCGGAGGATGCCGTCTCACGAATACGGACAATTAGTTCGTCATCCTCAGACAATGTCTGGTTCATATAATACCATGTTCCGTTTACCATGATGCTTTCGGGCATCTTTTTCAGTTCTACCAGATTTTGCCGGGAAAATCCCCGGCGGCGTAAATATTGTTCTACACGCAGTCCGGTTTCGGATGCAGTGATATGATAAGTCAGTGTACGGTTCATAAAAAACTCCTGTCTATAAAATGAGTTGCCCGACAAATGAGGCTGACTCCAACATCATAGCACAAGAAGGTGAAAAATCAAACTGTAATCGGTTGAATTTTATATGGTTTTATTGTAAACTGATTACAGCCATTCTGCCCGCAAATACGAAACAGTGAGCGGCGGCAGACAGTTTCGGCTGTAAAAAATAGAAATAGAATTGGAGATGTTCTATGGGTGTGTATGAGACATTGTGCGCCATACTTGGCAGAGAAAATGTGCAGTGTGAAGAATTGATGAGTAAACATACGACATTTCGCGTGGGCGGTCCTGCGGATTATTTTGTGACACCGGAATCGGAGACGCAGATACAAGAGACGATTAAATATTTGAAAAGAGAACATATACCATATTATATATTGGGAAAAGGCAGTAACCTGTTGGTCGGGGACAAAGGATACCGCGGCGTGATATTACAGATATACCGTAAGATGGATAAGGCGCATACTGAAGGGACAAAGATTTATGCGCAGGCAGGAATATCCCTTGCAAAATTGGCCGCCGCTGCGCTGCATGACGGACTGACCGGTTTGGAATTTGCTTCGGGGATACCGGGAACCTTGGGCGGGGCAGTGATGATGAATGCAGGTGCGTACGGTGGTGAGATGAAACAGGTGCTTGTCAGTGTGCGTTCAATGACTTCGGAGGGGATAATCAGAGAATACTCTGCCGAAGAGTTGGAACTGGAATATAGGACCAGTATATTTGCCAAAAACGGAGAGATTATATTAAGTGCCGTTTTACAGCTTGCGCAGGGCGATTCGGCACAGATTCAGGCTTATATGGATGAACTGAAAACACGCAGGCTTGAAAAACAGCCGTTGGAATATCCGAGTGCAGGAAGCACATTCAAGCGGCCGGAAGGATATTTTGCCGGAAAGCTGATTGAGGATGCCGGACTGAGAGGGTATTCTGTCGGTGGGGCGCAGGTTTCCGAAAAACACTGCGGGTTTGTGATCAACCGCCATGCGGCGAGCGCGGCAGATATAGTCTCTTTGATGGAGCTGGTGGCAGACAAAGTGGAATGTCAGAGCGGTGTGCGTCTGGAACCGGAAGTGAGACGGATAGGAGAGTTTTGAACATGAGATTCGTGATTGTGACGGGGATGTCCGGAGCGGGGAAATCTACTGCATTGAAAATATTGGAAGATGCAGGTTATTTTTGTGTGGATAATCTGCCGATTCTTCTGATACCAAAGTTTATAGAGATGCTGGAGATCCCCGATACGCAGATAAGTAAGGCTGCACTGGGAATTGATATCCGCAGCGGTCAGGCACTGGAGGACTTTGCCAGACAGTTGGAGTGGATAGACAGTCAGAAAATTGCGTATGAAATCTTGTTTCTGGATGCGCAGGATGATGTGCTGGTGAAACGATATAAAGAGACCAGAAGACAGCATCCGCTGGGCAGAGACGGGAATATCGGGGGCGGGATTGCCAAAGAGCGGGAACAAATTACGTTCTTAAAAAAGAAAGCAACCTATATATTAGATACAAGCAAGATGCTCACAAGAGAACTGAAAGCGGAACTGGATCAGATTTTTGTAGAAGGTAAGGAGTTTCGAAATCTGTTTGTCACGATTATGTCGTTTGGTTTCAAATACGGCCTTCCGCAGGATGCGGATTTAGTGTTTGATGTCCGATTTCTGCCCAATCCTTTCTATGTGGAGGAACTGAAAGAGAAGACAGGAAATGACCCGGAAGTGCAGGAGTATGTCTTAAACAGTGAGCGCGCTGCCGAGTTTGTTGAAAAACTGCATGATTTGATTGACTTCCTTCTGCCGAATTATATTCTGGAAGGGAAAAACCAGTTAGTCATTGCGGTAGGCTGTACCGGCGGCAAACATCGTTCCGTCACGATGGCGAACGAGCTTTATCGGTTTGTGAAACAGAACGAGAGCTATGGGGTACGTATCGAACACCGGGATATTATGAAAAAATGAGTCTTAAGGTGCCGTACGCTCGCGGACGGCAGCATAAGGTGAAAAAAGCAGGAGAGAACAAATGTCATTTTCCGCAAATGTAAAAGAAGAACTTTCCAACCAGCAAAATCAGGCAAGGCATTGTCAGATAGCCGAGCTTGCGGCACTGATTGGGTTCTGTGGGATTATCACGGTCAACAGCCGCAGCCGGTATGGATTAAAAATTCATACAGAAAACAAAGCTGTTGCAAGAAAGGTCTTTACATTAATCGAAAAAACCTTTAATATAGAGGCTGGTATCTCAATCCGCAGAAACATGGAGAAACACAGCACATCCTATTCTATTGTGGTGAAAGCTCACGAAGATGCACTTCGTATCCTGCAGGCGGTCAAACTGGTGGATGAGTCCAGAGACGGGTTTGAGGAAATTGAGGTGATGAGTCCGATCGTGACTCAGCAGACTTGCTGTAAGAGAGCATTTTTGAGAGGAGCGTTTCTGGCAGCCGGCTCGATGAGTGACCCGAAAAAATCCTATCATTTTGAAATCGTGTGCAGCGCCCGGAAGATGGCGGTCCGGATTCAGGAGCTGATGTGCAGCTTTATGATGGATGCAAAAATTGTGCAGAGGAAGAAAGTATATGTTGTGTATCTCAAAGAGGGTGCACAGATTGTAGATATGTTAAATATAATGGAAGCGCATATTTCTCTTATGGAGCTGGAAAATGTGAGAATATTAAAAGAAATGCGCAACACGGTGAACCGTAAGGTGAACTGTGAGACAGCCAATATCAATAAGACCGTATCCGCAGCAGTGAAACAACTGGAAGATATTACATATCTCAGGGATAAGGTCGGACTGGAAAAATTGCCGGAGGGGCTGGAGGATATGGCACTGATGCGTCTGTCTCATCCCGATGCTACACTCAAAGAGCTGGGGGAACTTTTGTCACCGCCGGTCGGAAAGTCCGGTGTCAATCATCGGCTGCGAAAAATAGGTGAATTGGCTGATAAGGTTAGGCAAAATCAAGGAGGGTTATTATGATTGAAACACCAGTTGTTGTAAAACATCAAAACGGTCTGGACGGAAGACCGATTGCATTGTTGGTACAGGAGGCGAGCCAGTATTCCAGCAAAATATTCATCTTGGCAGACAATAAAAAAATCAATGCCAAAAGCATTATGGGCATGATGAGTCTGAGTCTGGCGGAGGGCGAAGAGGTTACGGTTCTGACAGACGGTGAGGATGAAGAAAAGGCAGCAGAGGGGATTAAAACATTTTTTTTGAAAAATAAATAGAAAAATCATAAAATTATTATAAAAGAGGTTGCTTTTTTGCGTGAACCTCTTTTATTATCTTATCATATGAGTTGTCCGACAAATGAGCCTGATGTCGATTTCTTCGTGCTCCGCACTCCCAAAATCGATTAAAACATTTGCAATCCGCACATTTTTCTGCGAAAAATGGCTGCTTGCTCATGTTTCGCGGGCAACGCGTTATTAAAAAAGAAAAGGAGACTGTATATGAAAAAGATGTTGTTTATCTATAATCCGAATTCGGGAATGGGGCTTTTGAAAGCACAGTTATCGGATGTACTGGACATTTTTGTGAAAAGCGGATATGAGGTGACAGTTTATCCGACCCAAAAGTACCATGATGCGCTTGCTAAGACATTGTCTTACACAGAGGAGTATGATTTGTTGGTGTGCAGCGGCGGCGACGGAACACTGGATGAGGTCGTGACCGGGATGTCCATGCGCAGCAAAAAGATTCCGATTGGTTATATTCCGGCGGGTACGACCAATGATTTTGCCAGCAGTCTGCACATTTCCAAGAATATGCTGGAGGCGGCCGATACGGCAGTGAACGGAATACCTTTTGCCTGTGATATCGGCGGGTTTAATAATGACTATTTTGTGTACATTGCGGCCTTTGGCTTATTTACCGATGTGTCTTATGAGACTGACCAGAAGATGAAAAATATACTGGGGCATCTGGCATATGTGTTGGAGGGAACAAAAAAGATTTTTAATATACCGTCTTATCGGATAAAAGTGACACATGACGGAGAGACAATAGAGGATGATTTTATATTCGGCATGGTGACAAACTCCCGCTCGGTCGGGGGATTCCGCGGAATCGTCGGACAAAATGTGGCATTTGATGACGGGCTGTTTGAGGTGACGTTGATCAAGACGCCGAAGACGCCGATGGATTTGAATGAAATCGTGACCGCATTGCTGGTGAAACAGATTGACTCTAACTATATGTATTCCTTCCGCACGAACAGCATTCAGTTTGAGAGCGAGGGGGACATTCCGTGGACGCTGGATGGGGAATTTGGCGGAGAACATGATAAGGTGGAGGTCGTGAATCATAAGAAAGCTCTGGAAATCATGGTGAAAGAAAGTATGATTCCACGTTTAAAACGCAAAAAAGAAGAAGTGAGAGAGGAAGAAAAACAGTTGGTCGTGGAGGCTGCTGCTGCGGAACTTGCCGAGGAAATGGTCGCCGCGTTGGATGAGCATGCGGATGTGGAATTAGAAATTGAACTGGATGAGCTGAAGGAAGAGCTGAAAGAGGAAGTCAAGGAAAAGATGGAGACCGGTCTGGAGCAAGGCATTGTCAGTGAAATCAAGGTAGAGCAAAAAGAAAAGATGAAAGAAAGCCTGAAAGAAGAATTTAAAGAAGATGTAAAGGTTGGAATCGAAGAACGGATGGGCGTCGGGCTGGAGAACGAACAAAAGATGGAGTCTGAGACGGGAGAGTAAGTTCATGGATACGCCGGAATTGTTGAAAAGCGTGTTTCGTCTCGTTGCAAATGTGTTTAGACAAAAAGAATCCTCTCAAAGATTTCTCTTTAAGAGGATTCTTTTTAGTTGCCCTGCATATGAAAAAAACGTCCAGTGGACGTTTTTTGAGTGACTCCGAGGGGAATCGAACCCCTGATTCCAGCGTGAGAGGCTAGCGTCTTGACCGCTTGACCACGGAGCCATATTTATCTATTGCCTGTGGCTGTTTCCCGCAAGCAATACATACTATACCATATAATATTTCATAATGCAAGCACTTTTTTTATTTTTTTGCCCGGCCGTTTTTTGCCCGATTTATCCAGGTCAGAGAATGAGGGGAAGATAAGGTCGGGATGAAATAAAGTTTTTTTTGTTGTATTTTTAACAGGAATAAGCTATAATGAAGCAAGATTGAAAAATTCCGCAAAAGGAAAGAGGCGGAAACAAGAATTGGAGGAGAAGAAAGATGTTAGTATCAGCAAAAGAAATGCTTCAGAAAGCGAAAGCTGGCCACTATGCAGTAGGACAGTTCAATATCAACAACCTGGAGTGGACGAAAGCCATCCTGACAACAGCGCAGGAGTGCAATTCCCCGGTTATCCTCGGCGTATCCGAAGGTGCAGGAAAGTACATGGCAGGCTACAAGACTGTAGTTGGCATGGTAAATGGCATGATTGAAGAGTTGGGAATTACCGTTCCGGTTGCGCTGCATCTTGATCATGGCACATATGACGGATGCCTGAAATGTGTAGAGGCAGGATTCTCATCCATCATGTTTGACGGTTCCCATTATCCGATTGAAGAAAATGTGGAAAAGACGAAAGAACTGGTGAAAATAGTGGCAGAGAACGGCATGTCCCTTGAGGCAGAAGTAGGTGCAATCGGCGGAGAAGAAGACGGGGTTGTCGGCAGAGGTGAGTGCGCAGATCCACAGGAATGCAAGATGATTGCAGACCTTGGCATTGATTTTCTGGCAGCAGGCATCGGTAACATCCACGGTAAATATCCGGCAAACTGGGAAGGATTAAGCTTTGAAACACTGGATGCAATCCAGCAGCTTACAGGCGATATGCCGCTTGTTCTTCACGGTGGTACAGGTATTCCGGAAGATATGATCAAGAAAGCAATCGACCTCGGTGTAGCGAAGATTAATGTAAATACAGAGTGCCAGCTTTCTTTCGCAGCTGCTACCCGTGAATATGTAGAGGCAGGAAAGGATCTGGAAGGCAAAGGTTATGACCCGAGAAAATTGTTGAAACCGGGTTATGAGGCAATCAAAGAGACCGTTAAGACCAAAATGGAATTGTTCGGTTCTGTAGGAAAGGCGTAAGCATCGTGGGGTCAAAATGTATTGACCCCAATATCTGTTTTTCCATAAAGAATTTTTTAATAAAATTACTTGCCTTTTTTCAAAGATTGAGTTATACTAGCTGACGTAGATACGAACAAGGGCGTTCCAAGACAGCTTGGAGTGCCCTTTCTTTATAACTATCATGTAGGAATTCATTGTTCGGTCACAGAAATATTGAAGAGAGAGGATGAAATTTATGAGCACAGAGAAATTCAATGTTGCAGATATCTTTGGAGAAAATGTCTTCAATGATACCGTTATGCAGGCGCGTCTGCCGAAGAAGGTATATAAGAATTTGAAGAAGACAATTGAAGAGGGAAAGGAACTGGATCTTGAGACAGCTGACGTCATTGCACACGAGATGAAAGAGTGGGCGATTGAAAAAGGTGCTACACACTATACGCACTGGTTTTTGCCGTTGACAGGTGTCACCGCAGAGAAACACGACTCCTTTATTTCCGCACCATTGCCGAGCGGTAAGGTTCTGATGAGTTTTTCAGGTAAAGAATTGATTAAAGGTGAACCGGATGCATCTTCCTTCCCGTCAGGCGGACTTCGGGCAACATTTGAAGCAAGAGGATATACAGCATGGGATTGTACTTCTCCGGCATTTGTCAGAGAAGATGCTGCAGGTGCAACACTTTGCATTCCGACTGCATTTTGTTCCTACACAGGAGAAGCGCTCGACCAGAAGACACCACTTTTGCGCTCCATGGAAGCAATCAATGCACAGTCACTGAGATTGATTCGTCTCTTTGGCAATACGACATCCAAAAAGGTGACCCCGTCTGTTGGACCGGAGCAGGAATATTTCCTTGTGGATGCTGAGAAATTTGAACAAAGAAAAGATTTGATTTATACAGGACGTACTTTGTTTGGTGCGATGCCGCCGAAAGGACAGGAATTAGATGATCACTATTTCGGAACTATCCGCCAGAGAATTGCCGCATTCATGCGGGATGTTAATATTCAGTTGTGGAAGGTGGGCGTATCTGCCAAGACACAGCATAATGAGGTGGCACCGGCACAGCATGAGCTGGCTCCGATTTATGCAGAGGCGAATGTTGCGGTAGACCACAACCAGATTGTGATGCAGACTTTGAAGAGAGTTGCCTGCCAGCATGGTATGAAGTGTCTGCTGCATGAAAAACCGTTTGCCGGAGTGAATGGTTCTGGTAAGCATAACAACTGGTCTATCACGACTGATGACGGCATCAACCTGTTAGACCCGGGCAAGACACCACACGAGAATACACAGTTCCTTCTTGTACTGGCCTGCATTTTGAAAGCGGTAAACAAACATGCCGATTTGCTGCGTGAATCAGCAGCCGATCCGGGTAATGACCATAGATTGGGAGCAAACGAGGCACCGCCGGCTATCATTTCCATTTTCCTCGGTGAGCAGTTGGAGGATGTGATGGAACAGTTGATTAGTACAGGAAGCGCGACTCACAGTCTGGAAGGCAGCAAGTTACATACAGGAGTTTCCTCTTTGCCTGATTTGGATAAAGATGCGACAGACCGAAACAGAACATCACCGTTTGCATTTACCGGAAACAAATTTGAGTTCCGTATGGTTGGTTCCCGTGATTCCGTCGCAAATCCGAACATCGTGTTGAACACTATCGTTGCAGAAGCATTCGCGGATGCCTGCGATGTGCTGGAAAAAGCAGATGATTTTGATTTGGCAGTACATGATTTGATTAAGACTTACATGACAGAGAACCAGAGAATCGTCTTTAATGGAAACGGTTACTCGGATGAATGGGTTGCTGAGGCAGAGAGAAGAGGTTTGCCGAACATCAAATCCATGGTGGAGGCAATTCCGGCCATCACCACAGACAAGGCAGTGGAATTGTTTGAGCGGTTCAATGTATTTACCAAGGCAGAGTTGGAATCTCGTGCTGAGATTCAGTATGAGGCATATTCTAAAGCCATCAATATTGAGGCCCGCACGATGATTGATATGGCAAGCAAACAGATTATCCCTGCTGTCATGGGATATACAAAGACATTGGCTGATACGATTCTGGCAGTGAAAGCGGCAGGAGCAGATGCTGAGGTACAGTCAGGAATCCTCACGGAAGTATCTACGCTGCTCAAGGAAACAAAGGCAGCTTTGGTCAGCCTGCAGGCTGTGACAGACGAAGCGGCAGCAAAAGAAGAAGGAGCGGTAGCTGCAAACTATTATCACGACACCGTAGTTCCTGCAATGGCAGCACTTCGTGCCCCGGTTGATAAACTGGAAATGATCGTGGATAAGGAAGCATGGCCGATGCCGTCTTATGGAGATTTGATTTTTGAAGTCTAAATTCAACGAATGATAAGTGGATATAGTTGAATGAGAAGAAACATGCTTTGCGAGTTCTGTTCACGTAAAAAATGCAGTGGGTATTTTAGGCTCACTGCATTTTTGTCATATAGGAAATATCGTTTCCTATATGACAAAAATCCTCCGGGGGAGGGTGCACTGCGGCGAATCGGAATTATGCCGTTAAAGCGACCCGACGCAGGCGGAAAATCTCGCAAGCGAGATTCTTCGTTCTATAAAATGTGTGGCACAACGTCAAAGTAAATCTGATTTTTTTCAATGATTCAGGAAAAAAATCCCCAGATTTAAATAAACGGCAAAGCTCAGCCAGAGCAGATAGGGAATCTGCAAAAGTCCCGCCAGCGGGAATATGAGGTAAAATGCCTGAATCATCTGAAAAACAGTATACCAGAGTAAAAGCAGAATCAGCAGAGCGAAGAGCGGTGATTGAAAATTAAAAAATACGATCGGCCACAGAAAATTTAAAAATAGTTGTAGAGCAAAGAGGGAAAGTGCGCTTTTTCGCTGTGGAGAAATGGACACACTGACAAGACACGAACTGATCCCCATCAAGACATAGAGTATCGTCCAGACAATCGGGAAAAGCCATGCAGGCGGAGCAAGAGGCGGATGTGTGTATTGTTGATATAACGGCAGAGAATTGCGGATCAGAAGTGCTGCCAGAGCGCCCACGGCCAACGGGATGGCGAGAAAAAGGAGCTGCTGCGGTTTGAAATTAGCTTTAAAGTTGGTTTTCATGAGAACCTCCGAGAAATGTCTATGGAATAGTTTATGCGTGTTATAATCGTGTATAACTAATAATATGAATTTTTTGCAAAAACACTTGACTTTCCCCTTTATGGAACGTGTATACCAGAGGTGAGATGACTGGTGAGGATGGTCAGAGAGGACAAACAGCGAAGACGACCTACGGGAACACTCCGCGTGGATGCCCTGCGGCAGTCCGCAAAGATAAGGACATCTCAGAAGAAAGACAGATACAGCATTTGGAAACGGCAGGAGGTGGCAGACATGAGAATCAATGAAGTAGAGCAGTTGGTGGATATTACCAAAAAGAACATCCGCTTTTATGAGGAACAGGGACTTTTGAACCCCGCTCGCAACGAGGTGAATCGTTACCGGGAATATACAGAAGAGGATGTGGCGGCTTTGCAGAAAATTAAACTGTTCCGCAAATTGAATGTTCCTATCAGTGAAATCCGCCGGATGCAGAGCGAACAGCTCCCGTTGGAGGATTGCCTGAAACGCCATATCATCACATTGGAACGTGAGGCAAAAAGTGTAGCTGAGATGAAGGCACTTTGCAATGAGATGATACAGCAGGGCGAGCAGTTTTATCAGATGGATGTCAATGTGTATCTGCAGAAAATGGAACAGATGGAGAAAGGAGGTATTGTGTTCGTGGACGCAAAACGCGCAGACAAGAAATCAAGAAAAAAACAGGCTGTCGTGGCAGGAATGATTATGATCATTCTTATGGTAATCATAATCGGGCTGTTCGCCTACTGTACATGGGGGCTGACCGAAGACCCGATGCCAGTTGGATTATTTTGGGGATTCAGCCTGCCGTTGATTGCAGTTGTGGCGGGGGTCATTCTGGTGATGAGAGAAAGAATGAAAGAGATTGAGAGAGGAGAAATATATGAAGCTACTAAATATTGATTATATACCGGGAAAAGAAATCGAACCGCTTGAGGTCGTGAAAGGAACGATCGTACTGACAAAGAATCTGGGAAAGGATTTTATGGCGGGTATGAAGACGCTGGTCGGCGGAGAACTGACCGGATACACGGAAATGTTAAATGAAGCTCGTCAGATTGCTACCAAGCGAATGGTGGACGAGGCGGAAAAACTGGAGGCAGACGCGGTTATCAATGTCCGTTACGGTTCCTCATCACTGATGCAGGGAGCGGCGGAAGTCATCGTATATGGGACAGCAGTGAAATTAAAATAATTCAAGAAACGGTATGGAGTGACGCCGGAGGAGTGGAGGAAATCATGCAGGGAGAAAAAAGTCAGATAAAAGAAGAGCATGCCATCCAGTTTGAGCATACGGACACCTATAAGCGGTTTACACAAGGGCTGAACCGGATATGGGAGGATGCAATCTGTTCTTCCCGGGGATTCGAGCAGATTTCAAAGGATAGTTCAAAATCAATCTTGGAAGGAACCTTAGAGGGACATTCCGAAACTTCTCTTTCGGAGGATTATCAAGACTTGTTGGAGACCATCGGCAAAGATACAGAATTGTTAAAGCTTTATACTGTATCGGGGATTACGATGGCGGCAGAATTTGGACGAAAGCAGGGAATTCCGTTGGAATGTCTGGCAGATGTAAAAAGGAAAAGTTTTCTGAGACTGGCAAAGGCTACGAATTACGAAGAGATTCAGGATGTAGGAATCGATGTGCTTAAGGAGCTGCGCAAGTGCTATGTCCGGTATTGTATGAAGGAATATTCCCATCTGATAAGAAGAGCAATAGAAACTATCCATGAAAAGCGGTTTGAAAGAATAAGCGCAGGAGCAGTGGCGGACATTATCGGTACAGACAGAGCCTATCTGTCGAAAAGATTCCGCCAGGAAACGGGATATACTTTGACGGAATATATTCTGCGGGTAAAGATGGATACGGCTGCGGAATTGCTTGAGGGGAACGACTATTCTCTCGGAGAAATCAGCGAGATGCTGGGGTATGCCGATTATTCTTATTTTTCCAAATTGTTTAAAAAACAAAAAAAGATACCGCCGGAGCAATGGCAGTAAAGAAATTGTCCTGCGCAGTGTGAAGAAAAACAAAAAGAAACTTGAAAAACAAAAATATTACAAATTAAAACACCTTTTGTATGTGAAAATAAATACATATAAAAGGTGTTTTCTTTATTGCAAGGAAATACGGAAGCAAAATCATTTCAGACTGAACATTATGAAGAGGAAGGATGGTAAAGCAATGAAAAAGGAAAAATTAAGAGAACTGGCGGCACAAATGACATTGGAGGAGAAAGCTTCTCTCTGTTCCGGTGCGGATATGTTTGAGAGTAAGGGAATCGAGCGGCTCGGTATTCCGGGTTTCGTATGAGCGACGGCCCTCACGGACTGCGAAAACAAGAGGGCAAGCAGGATTTTATGGGACAGAATGAGAGTGTGAAAGCAACCTGTTTTCCGGCGGCGTGTGCGACAGGATGTAGTTTTGATACGGATTTGTTGGAAGATATGGGGCGCTGGCTTGGGCGAAACTGTCAGAAAGAGGATATACAGGTGCTTTTGGGCCCTGGAATCAATATCAAGCGCAGCCCACTGTGCGGACGGAATTTTGAATATTTCAGTGAAGACCCGTATCTTTCGGGAAGACTGGGAGCTGCGTATGTGAACGGAGTGCAGAAATAGGGCGTCGGCACAAGCCTGAAACATTTTGCGGCGAACAATCAGGAGGCGAGAAGACGGACGGAAAATTCGCTGATGGATGAAAGAACGATGCGGGAAATTTATACCTCTGCATTTGAATATGTGGTGAAACAGGCAAAACCATGGACGGTGATGGCATCCTATAATAAAATAGACGGAACTTATATGACGGAAAATCATCAATATCTTATCAACTTGCTCAGGAAAGAGTGGGGGTATGAGGGTATGGTGGTCAGCGACTGGGCGGCAGTACATGACCGTGTAGCAGTGATAAAGGGAGGATGTGCGCTTACGATGCCTTCCGACACAGCTCATGACAACCTGTTGGTGGAGGCTGTAAAAAACGGGAATCTGGAAGAGACTGTTCTGGACGAACGGTGCATGGAAATTCTGGAGCTTGCATTCCGCTGTCAGGAGAATGAGAAGCAAGGCGAGTATGATTATGAGAAGGCTCATGAGGCGGCGGTGCGGATTGCATCGGAATCCATGGTGTTGTTAAAAAACGAAAACCATATTCTTCCGCTTGCGCCGTCCGCTAAACTTGCATTCATCGGGAAATTTGCGGCGGAAAGCCGATATCAGGGAAGTGGTTCCTCGAGAGTCAATCCGTATCGGGTGACCAGTGTCCTGGAGGCGTCGGATGTCAAAGAAAAGTGCAATATCGTTTACGCGGAAGGCTTTGGTTTTGGACAGGAGCCGGATGAAGAGAAGGAGGCGGAGGCAGTAAAAGCGGCGAAAGAGGCGGAGATTGCCGTGATATTTGCCGGAGTGCCGGAAGTGATGGAATCGGAAGGATTTGACCGCTGGTGCATGAAACTTCCTGTTTGCCAGAATCAATTGATTGAGAAAATCTGTGAGGTGCAGCCGAATACGATTGTCGTGCTGCAAAACGGTGGTGTGGTGGAGATGCCGTGGGTATCGAAACCGAAAGCAATTTTGGAAGCCTATCTGGGAGGAGAAGGTGCAGCAGAGGCAATCTGGAATATATTGACCGGGACAGTGAATCCTTCCGGGCGTCTGGCGGAGACATTCCCGGGAAAACTGGAGGACAATCCTTCTTATCTGTTCTGGCCGGGAGAGGGAGACAGAGTGGAGTATCCGGAGGGCGTATATGTAGGATATCGATATTATGAGACAAAGAAGATGAATGTGCTGTTCCCGTTTGGTCATGGACTGACTTATACGGAATTTGCATATTCGAATCTGGAAGTCAGTCAGGGAAAAATAGAGAGAGAATTTTATGAATCAGACGGAGAAATTCAAGTTTCGGTGGATGTCAAAAATATCGGAACATGTCCGGGAAAAGAAGTCGTACAGCTCTATATCGGAGTATTGCCGCTGACGATGGACGTAAAACGCCCTGTCCGTGAACTGAAAGGATTTCAGAAGGTTTCATTGGAGCCGGGCGAAACACAACGGGTGGACTTTACGTTGACCAAGCGGGAGTTCGCAATCTGGGATAAAGGATGTCATGCATTCCGTGTGCCGGGCGGCCGTTATCAGATACAGATTGGAAAGTCAGTGCAGGATATCGTGCTAAGCGCAGATATTGATGCTGCGGATGAATATCTTCCGGAATCCAGAGTGTATAACATCATGACTCCTGTCTGCGACATCAGAAAGAATCCAATCGGCGAGGCATTTTTAAGCCGGATTATGCCGACAATCAATGCAATTATAGAACGGATGGGTAAAAGTAACGTAGAAATGCCGTATGCAGAGCTGATGCCGGGAACCATGGGGCTGGAGGCGGAACCGCTGCAGACGATTATGCGGATGGTGCCGCAGATCAGTGAACAGGAATGGGAGGCATTTTTTGCGGAAATCAATCAGTAAAAGAGAAAATTGTATTTTAGCTATAGAACGGAAATGGTTTTGGAGTCGATAAAAATCGTGCGGATATAACTCAGCGATATAACTCATCGCCTTTTGTAACTTGCACTTGTGCCAAAAATGTTGCATAATGGTTTTAAATAATGATATGAGGAGATGCAAAAATATGAGTTTGACTTCTTTTGCCATTCGATTTGCCGCGCCGCTGCCGGATATTGAAGCTTATGACCGCTATCTGTTTGTCGGCCCGCATCCGGACGATATTGAAATAGGTGCGGGAGCTACCGCTGCAAAGCTTGCTGCAGCCGGAAAAGAAGTATGCTTTCTCATCTGCCTTGACGGGCGATTCGGACTTGAAAATGCACCGGCCGGGACAAGTCCGGATGAGCTTTCCCTGATTCGTATGCAGGAGGCAAGACGGTCCGCACAGGTATTGGGTGTAAAGAATATCCACTTTCTTGGCTTGAGTGACGGCGGACGATATGATGAAAAAGATCTTTTCCGCGCTATCGCTTCTGTGGTTGGAGATTTTGGCCCCGACGTTTTATTTGCGCCGGATCCCTGCGTTTCCAGTGAGTGTCATGCCGACCATCTGAATGTGGGAAACGCTGTACGGCGTATTGCCTGTTTTGCTCCCTATACCGAGATTATGCGCTCCTATGGTGCCGCTCCTGCCGATGTAAAGGCTCTTGCCTATTATACTGTCTCTTATACACATCTCCGAGCCCACGAGACCGTACTAGATCTC